>CANNRA010000027.1 GCA_947507735.1 Actinomycetota bacterium | reverse complement strand
TGCGCGCCGCCCCGCCGCTCGCCCAGACATCGCCCGGCACGGCCGCTCGTGCGACACAGATCACCGAGCTGGAGGAGCGCACCGCCGGCCTGGAACGCGCCCGGGCCCTGCTCGAGCGCCGCTCGGCCGCGATCGCCGAGGAGGAGCGCGGCCGCCGCGAGCGGGAGGATCAGCTGCTGGAGCGCGAGGCGCTCCTTGCCGCCCGCGTCACCGACCTGGAGAGCCGCGAGCGCGCAGTCGCGCTGCGCTCGGTCGACAGCGAGCGCGGCCTCGGGGAGCTCGAGCACGCGCAGGATCTGCGTCGCGAGGCGACCACCCGCATCGAGCAGATGCTGGCTGCGCGCGACGTCGAGCTGACGGAGCTGCACCACGAGCTGCAGCAGCGCACCCACGCACTGGATGACGAGGCGACTGCGCTGCGCGAGCAGGAGCAGGCCGTGCTGGCCCGGCTCGCGGAGCTGGAGGCGCTCACCGAGGAGCTGAAACGCCGCGAGTCCGTGCTGCCCGACCGCGAGGTCGAGAACGAGGCAACCCAGCTGGAGCTCGAGGCTGAGCTGGGCCGCGTCCGGGCCGAGACGACCGCCCTGGTCGTGCGCGAGGCCGCCACGGCCGAGCGCGAGCGTCGTACCGAGCTGCTCTCCTCGGAGATCGCGCTGCGGGCCGAGCGGATCGCTACCGCCGAGCGCGCCGGCGAGGAGCGCCTCAGGGTCGCACAGGCCGAGCTGGTCGAGCGCGAGCAGAAGCTCGCCGCCGAGAAGGCCACGCTCGTCGAGCGCGAGCAGGCGCTGGTGCACCGTGTCGCCGAGGCGGACGCCCGCGCTGCCGCCATCCCTCCGCTCGAGCAGGAGCTCGCAAACCGGGTCGCTGCGGTCAACGCCGGCGAGGCCCGGTACCGCGCCGCCGTAACCGCCGTTCGTGACAGGACGACCGAGCTGGATGCGCAGCTGCAACGCGTCGCCGAGCAGCAGCGCGAGCTCGAGCTGCAAACAGCCGAGCTGAATGTTCGAGCCGAGCGCGTACAGGAGGCCGAGCAGACCAACGAGAGCCGTCGCAGCACGGTCGAGGAGACGCTGCTCGCACGCGAGCGCGGGATCGCCGCCGAGCGGGCGGCGCTGGAGACGCGCCAGGTCGCGCTGGAGACGCGCGCCCGCGAGCTCGACGCTCTCGGAGTGGAGCTGGTCGCCCGCGAGGCTGCCCTTGCTGACAAGGCGGTGGCCGCCGAGGCGGTTGCCCGCGACGCCGCGGTCCTGGGCGAGGCCGCACGTGCACGCGCCGCCGCCGTCGAGGAGCGCGAGTTACAGGTTGCCACCGCCGAGCGCGAGCACGTCCTGCTGCGCCAGGAGCTAGAGGCGCGACAGGCCCGCCTCACCGAATCGGAGGATGCTGCCGAGCTGCGTGAGCGCGAGACGGCGTCCCGGCTCGACGAGCGCGAGCGGGCCCTCTCGGCCCTGCGCGAGGCGCTGGAGCGCGATATGGCAGTGCTGGCCGGCCATCGCGGCGAGCTGGAGGACGCCACCCGCCTGCGCGAGAGCTCGGCCGAGGCCTTGCATGCCCGCGAGGTGGCGATCGTCGAGCGCGAGCGCAAGCTGGAGCGCGTCCTCGACGAGCTGGCCGACGCCGAGCGGACGATCGAGAGCGACCGCGGGTCGTTCGAGCGCGCCCGCACCGAGCAGCTCGCCGCCACGAACCGCGCCGAGCAGGAGGCGGCGACCCTGCGCGCCCGTGCCCACGAGCTCGCCCGGCAGATCGACGAGCGCGCCGTTGCCATGGAGGAGCGCACCGCCGAGCTCGCCAAGGAGATGGAGCGCCAGCGCGAGGTCGAGCGTGAGCTGCGCCGCCGCGAGGACGAGCTGGAGCGCGCCGAGCAGAACGCAGAGCTCTCGCGCGAGGAGCTACGCACGGCGCTGGAGAAGGTCGAGATCGACCGGGTCTCACTCGACCGCGCATTGCAGCGCGCCGAGGCGGCCTCCATCGAGATCGAGCAGCGCCGCGAGCGCATCGAGTCGCAGGAGCGCGAGATCGGCGAGCTGCGCTCGACCCTGGTCAACGAGATCCGCGACGGCGAGCAACGCCGCCGCGACCTGGAGCTGGCGACCCAGCGCGCCGCGACCACCTCGAGCGGCATCGATAGCCGCCAGGTCGTGATCGACGAACGCGAGCGTGCGGCCGAGCTGCGCCAGCGCCAGCTCGAGACCGAAGCGGCGGCGCTCAGCGAGAAGGCGCTGGAGCTGGAGCGGCGCAGCGTCCGCCTCGCCGAGAAGGAGCGCGAGCTGCAGGTCGCCGCCCGCGCGCCCGAGCCCGTGCCGGTGCGCACCAGCAGCTTCGATCTGGCAACGCTGGAGCAGCTCGTCGACAGCCGCGGCGGCAGCGACCCCCGGCAGGCCGAGGAGTGGCGCGCCTACCTCCGCTCGCTGCGCGAGCAGTCAGGCCCCGGCGGCACGATCCCGGCGACGCTCGACGCACTCGTGCGCGAGGTCTTCGGGCCACTGCTCGGCTAGGCCAGCGGCGCCCAGCGGTACGCGTCGCCGCTGCGCTCGACACGACCGAAGCCGGCGAGGTGCGCGAACGAGACGATCCGCTGATCGTCGGCGAGGCGTGCAAGCCAGGCGAGGCGCGTGGTGAGACCCGTCGGGGCGTCCTGGTCGAAGCCCTCGTCCCACTCGGGGTGCGGCAGATGCTCGACGTGGTGCAGCACGTCCACCGCGTGCACGTAGTCGCCGACCTCGACAACGGAGTGACCGGGCGCGTGACCGCCGGCGACCGTCAGACGCACGCCGGGCGCGACCTCGGCGCCGCTCGGCAGCTCGTCGAGCAGCCCCGCGTCGCGCAGCACGCCGAGGATGCGCGTAGCGATGTTGCCCTCCTCGTCCGCGTCGCGGCCGCGGTAGTGCTCGGCCGTGACAGCGGGACAGACGACGCGGGCACCGGGGAAGGCGGGGCGCGGCTCGCCAGGCTCCTCGCCCGTGACGAGGCCGCCGATGTGGTCGAAGTCGCCGTGGCTGAGGATCACCGTGTCGATCTCGTCGCGACGGACGCCGATGCCAGCGAGCGTCGCATCGAGATCCTCGACGACCCCGGGAATGATGAAGGTGTACGGCCCGAAGCCGGCATCGACGAGCAGCGTGCGCCCGTGGCCCTGCAACAGCACGAGGTTCACCGGCAGCGTCACCAGCGGCCCGATCGTGTCGGGCGGCGCGATCGGCGCCGACTCGATGGTGAGGGACGTGACCTCGAGGAGGGTCACCTGCCAGCCGGAGGTCTCAATCGAACCATGCATGATGCGGCGCACCATACGGCATCCGCAGCGCCGCGACAGCAGCCTCCAGGCGTGCCGTCAGCAGCTCGGCCGCCTCGGGGGTGGCGGGACCTTCCGGGAGCAGCGGCTCGCCGACGATGATCCGCACCTGCGGCAGTCCGAGCTTGCGCGTGCGCGGCTGCAGCGCCTGCTCGGTGTTGACGAGCGCGACCGGGACGAGCGGGCAGCCGGTCTCCAGCGCCAGCCGCGCCGCGCCCTTGCGCCAGCGCCGCTCGCGGTAGGGCAGGCAGGTGCCCTGCGGGAAGACGCCGACGAGATGCCCCTCGCGCAGCACGTCGAGCGCCGCATCGATCGCGCCGCCGTCGCTCTCACCGCGCCGCACCGGGAAGGCGGCGAAGCTCTCCATCACGTGGCCGAAACCGGGCAGCAGCTTCAGCTCCCACAGCTCGACCTTCGCCATGTAGTGCAGGTGACGGCGTGTCGCGAGCGCGAGGAAGAACGGGTCGAGCAGCGACTCGTGGTTGGGTGCGATCACCGCCGGACCGGTCGTCGGGATGTGCTCGGCGCCCTCGATCACGGGCCGCCACAGCGCACGGTGCAAGGGAAAGAGCACGCCGCGCCCCAGCGTGTCGTAGAGCAGCGGCACGCGTCAGGCCGCCGGACCGGCGACGGAGCCCAGCGACGGTGGCAGCGCGTCGTTGAACGAGCGCGTCAGCACCAGGTGAACGTCGCGGATCGACCGCGTGCGGAAGGCCGCCTCGCAGGAGGCGAGATAGAACTCCCAGATCCGCACGAAGCGCTCGTCGTAGCCAAGGGCCCGCACCTCGTCGAGGCGCGCCAGGAAACGCACCCGCCACTCGCGCAGCGTGTCGGCGTAGTTGACGCCGATCTCCTCGAGGTCGTGCACGTGCAGCTCGGACGAGCGCGTCATCGCCTGGGTGATGGCGCCCAGGGAGGGCAATAACGAGCCGGGGAAGATGTAGCGCTGGATCCAGTCCTCGGTGCGCCGGTAGCGGTCGAAGCGGTGGTCGGGCATGGCGATCGTCTGCACGCAGGCAAGGCCATTGGGGGCCAGCAGGCGGTCGATCGTGCGGAAGTAGGTCGGGTACTGCTTGAGGCCGATCGCCTCGAACATCTCGATCGACGCGACCTTGCTGAAGGTGCCCTGCAGCGTGCGGTAGTCCTGGAAGAGGATCTCCACGCGGTCGCTGAGGCCGGCGGCGCGGACGCGCTCGGTGGCCAGCGCATGCTGCTCCTGCGAGATCGTCACGCCGGTGACGCGGCAGCCCGTGGTGGACGCGGCATGGATCGCGAAGCTGCCCCAGCCGCAGCCGATCTCCAGCACGTGGTCGTCGGGGCCGAGCTGGAGCTTCTCGCAGATGCGCCGCAGCTTGTTCTGCTGCGCCCGCTCGAGCGTCTCGCCGGCGTGCTCCCAGACGGCGCACGAGTACGTCATCGACTCGTCCAGGAAGAGGCGGTACAGGTCGTTGCCGAGGTCGTAGTGGTAGCGGATGTGACCGCGCGCCCGGCGCATCGTGTTGGACGCGGGCAGGTGCGGTCGGCTGCGTTGCAGGCGCATCCAGCGCTCGAGGCCGGGGCTGCGGCGCGCCGACTCGACGTTGCGGAAGAGCAGCTCGCAGAAGCCGGGCAGATCGTCGGTGCGCCAGTCGCCCACCGCGTACGCCTCGCCCAGGCCCATCTTCCAGCTGCGCGCGAGCCGGCGGAAGAGGTCGTCACTGAGCACGTCGAGACGCACGCTCGGGCCAGGAGCGTGGCCGCCGAAGCGCCGCTCCTCCCCGCCGGGCAGCCGCACGTGCAGCACGCCGATCGTCACCCAGCGCTCCAGCAGGCGCAGCAGCACGCGCTGCGCCAGCGAGCCGCCCAGCACGCGCGGCTTCGGGATCTCGCGCAGCTGCACGGTCACGGCTGCACCGACCCCTCCCACGGCACGAACGGCGGCTTGCGGCGGAACGGCGCGCGCTTCGACCACAGCTTGATCGCCTGCCAGTGGATCCGGGCCATGATCTGCACAGGCATGAGGGGCCATCGTACGAGCGCCGCTGCAAGTGCTGTCGACGTCAGCTCCTCGCGCCGGCCGGCGAGCACGGTGTGCAGCACGCGCTCGCCGTGCTCCAGCACGTCGATGCGCGCCCAGGTGCGCGGTCCGTCGCCGGGCGGGTCGAACCAGAACGCGTACTCCTGGCCGAGCGGCTGGAACGGCGACACGTGCAGGCGCTTCTCGGCCCGGTAGGCGAGCGGCGCGTACGACGAGACGGCGTTGCCCGGGTGCAGCAGCGTCGGCAGCGTCTCGCCGAACGTGTTCGAGATCTCGGCCACGACGCAGGCGGCGTCGGTCTCGCCCTCCCGCCAGACGGTGTAGAAGCTCACCGGGTTGAAGACGTAGCCGAGCACCGCCAGGTTGGTGAGCAGCGTCACCCGCGGGTTGGGGCCGAGCTCGACCCCCTGCGCCTCGATCCAGTCGACGAGGCCCTGCTTGAGCGGCGTGAAGAGATGGTCGCGGTCGCGGAGCGCGACGGCGTTGAAGCGGTTGACCGAGAACAGCGGCAGGCGCCGGGCGAGCTCCGGCAGCTCATCGAGGTCGAGCCCGTAGAACTGCACCGGGTACCTGAAGGCGTTGCGCGGGGTGTCCCGCACGTGCAGCAGCGAGCCGGTGTAGATCGCGCTGCGGAGGGGCGCCGTGCGCGCGCCGCTCACCACGTCACCCCGAACGCCTCGGCGGCGCGCAGCCCGCTAACGAGACCGTCCTCGTGGAAGCCGTAGCCCTGCCAGGCGCCGGCGAACGCGGTGTGGCGCACGCCCTGGAGCGTGGGCAGCTCGGCCTGCGCGGCGAGGCTCTCGAAGGTGGTGAGGGGATGCTCGACGTCGATGCGCTGCAGCACGTGCGCCGGGTCGATCTCGGCGGTGCGGTTCAGCGTCACCTGGTACTCGAGCGGCGAGTCGAGGCGCTGCAGGCGGTTCATCGAGTAGGTCAGCGTCGGGCGGGCGACGGGGCTCTGGCAGTCGTCGAGGTGGTAGTTCCAGGCGGCCCGCGCGCCGCGCGTGCGCGGGAGCATCGAGGCATCCGTGTGCAGCACCGTCTCGTTGCGCGTCGCGCCGAAGGTGCCGAGGATGCGCCGCTCGTCGTCGCTCGGGTCGGCGAGCAGGCCGAGCGCGTCGGAGCCATGCACCGCCACGACGACGCCGTCGAAGCGGCGCGCCCCGCCGGCGGCGCCCGCCCCCGCCAGCCGCAGCTCGACGCCGCTCCCGTCGCGGCTGATGCTCTCGACCGCGGCGCCCAGGTGCAGCTGCTCGCGCCCGACCACGTCAAGCAGCTTCTCGACGTACGTCGACGACCCACCGACCACGGTGCGCCACGGGCTGCGCCGGAAGCCCAGCATCCCGTGGTTCTGGAAGAAACGCACCGCATACGACGCCGGGAAGTCGAGCGTCTGCTCCGGCGCGGTCGACCAGATCGACGCGGTCAGCGGCACCAGGAAGTGGTCGAGGAACGAGCGCGAGTAGCCCTGCTCGGCGGCGTAGGCGCCGAGCGTCTTGCCCTCGATCGCGCCGGTCACGAGATCGTCGCCCGCCTCGCGCAGGAAGCGCAGCACGTCGCGCGCCATCCGCACGAAGGAGGGCCGCAGCAGGTTGCGCGGCTGCGCGAACGGCCGCTTGCCCGCCCACTCGATGCCGCAGCGCGCGCAGGTCACCGAGAACGACATGTCACTCCGCTGCGTCTCCACCCCGAGCTCGGCGAACAGCCGCACGAGGTTGGGGTAGTTGCGGTCGTTGTGGACGATAAAGCCGGTGTCGATGCCGAGCGCGCGCCCGCCCTCCTGCACGGTGACGGTGTGCGTGTGGCCGCCGGGCCGCTGCTCGCGCTCGAACAGCTCCACGCTGTGGCCGCCCCGGTGCAGCGCGTAGGCGGCACCCAGGCCCGCGATTCCCGTTCCGACAATTGCGATCCGCATCCAGCTCCCGTTCGCCGCACGCCGCCGATCGGTTGGCGTCCACGCCGAAGCGTACGTCCAGCAGTGCGGGTAGCCGTAGACTTGTCCAGAATGACGCAGATCGCCGATCCCCCCGTTGCCGGCGAGCCGCTCGAGCCGGAAGCCGTCACCGGGCACGGCCTCGCCGCCGATCCGGAGGCCCTCGTCGGCACGGTGCGCAGCCACACGAGCGTGCCGAGCCAGCTGGCAGGCGTCATCGCCGTCGTCGTGCCCCCCGTCGTGGTCGTGCTGGCGATGGGCCTGCTCTGGGACACCGCCTTCCACGTCGAGGACCTCGTGGCGATGCTCGTCCTCTACGTCCTCTGCGGCCTCGGCATCACGGTGGGCTGGCACCGCTACTTCAGCCACAAGAGCTTCGAGACGAGCCGCGCGATGCGCGCCGTCCTGGCGATCCTCGGCTCGATGGCGATGCAGGGGCCGCTCACGCAGTGGGTCACCGACCACCGCAAGCACCACGCCTTCAGCGACGTCGAGGGTGACCCGCACTCCCCGCACGCCGGCTTCGGCGACTCGCTGCTCGGCCGCTTCCTCGGCCTCTGGCACGCGCACTGGGGCTGGCTGTTCACGACGAAGGGCCTCGAGCGCGGCCACCACTACGGCCGCGACCTCTACGAGGATCCGCTGATCCGCTGGATCGACCGGCTCTACCTGCTGTGGGTGCTGGCCACGGTCGGCATCCCGTTCCTCATCGGCTACCTGGTGGGCGGCACGGCGCTGCGCGGCGTCGAGACCCTCGTCTGGGCCGGCCTCGTCCGCATCTTCGTCTGGCAGCACATCACCTTCTCGATCAACTCGATCTGCCACGTCTTCGGTGCCAGGCCGTTCCGCACGCGCGACGAGAGCCGCGACGTGAAGCTGCTCGCGCTCGTCTCGTTCGGCGAGTCGTGGCACAACGGCCACCACGCCTTCCCCGCCTCGGCGGTGCACGGGCTCGCCGGCAAGCAGATCGATCTCTCGGCGCTCGTCATCCGTGGCATGGAGAAGACGGGCCTCGCCTGGGACGTGCGGCGGCCTGCCGCGGCGCAGGTCGATCGGCGCAGAGCCGCCTCGGGCAGCTAGCACCTCCGCTAGCGTTCAACCGTGGCAACATCCCGGGAAGAGCTTGCGGCGCTGTACGACGAGCGGTACCTCGGGTTCCGGCGCGCCCTGGCAGCCATCACGGGCAGCTACGACATCGCACATGACGTGGTTCAGGAGGCGTTTGCCCGCGCCTTGGCGAAGCCCCAGAACTACCGCGGGGAAGCGCCTCTCGGGGCATGGGTCTGGGGCATCGCGCTGCGCGTGGCACGTGAGGAGCGGAAGCACGACAGCCCGGAGCCACTGGGCGATGTGATCGGGGCGGATCTCCCAGAGCCGGCCCATGATCCCGAGCTCAGGGACGCGCTCCGCGCCCTGCCACCGCGCAGGAGACTCATCTTCTTCCTTCGCTACTTCGCCGACATGTCGTACGCCGAGATCGCGGCCGCCTGCGGAATCAGCGAGGGCACCGTTGGCGCTTCGATCGCGCAGTCGCGTGCAGCGCTCGCCGAAACGCTCAAGCCGGTGGATATCGCACGATCGAGGCCCGAGTGATGTTCGGGCAAGCAGGCGCGCGTCACGATCGTAGGAAGAATCTCGCCGAGCTTGACGCGGAGCTGCGCGATCGGCTGCTGCGTCTGGACGAGCCTGTCGATTGGAGTGACTGGGCGGCGGTCACGAAGCGCTCCGAGCGCCATCGCCCAGCGAGAGGGCGCTTGCTTGCGGTTGTCGGGGGCGGAGCTGCCATGGTGTCGCTCGTGGCCATGGTGAGCCTCGCCCTGATGGCCCAGGATGCCGGACTCCCGAGGTCGGAAAATGCCGCTCACCCATTGGCCCTTGAGCTGACCGACGTGAGCGGTCTCGTCATCTACTCGAATGCAAAGACCGCACGGTTCCTCGACAACGCGGATGGGCGCGGCGCAGGACAGGCACTGGCACGGACTGCGCGGGGCACCCAGAGAGCGGCCGCAGTCGTCCGCTCGTTGAGCGCCGGCCCCTTTCCTGTTGCCGCGTCACGCATCGCCGCCACGACGTCGAGATCCGCCGGCCCGCAGCCTGGCGACCAGGCCTTCGTCTCTTTCGATGTGCTGGCGTCTACCGGAGCAGAGCCAACGTCAGGGGCAGCCGTGCTGACCTGCCGGTACGGCTTCGCTGGGATCGCGTACTGCGACGGCGCCATCGACCTCGCGGACGGCACCGAGCTGACCACTTCGGGAACGCTGGAATCCGATACCAACCACCTGACGCTGATGGTGACGAGCAGCAGCATCCACGAGCTGGCTCTGCGAACGCGCACTGCCTGAGCTCGACGGCAGGCGAACAGCGGAAGACGGTTCATCTCGCGCGAGTAAAGAAACAGGCCCGGTCGCGCAACACTCGGACAGTGAGACCTCTGAGCTTGCCGCTGGTGCTCCTCCTGCTGCTGCTTCCCGTCGCGCCCGCAGCCGCTGGCACCGGTGACCGCGCGCACCCGCACAGGCGAGGCGCGCTGGTTCACGTCGACGGCGCCTTTGCCGTACGGGTGGTCTCGGTCGATGCGAACGCCTGGAGATCGCCGGTCCTCGCGGGGCGCGGCAACCGGCCACCGGAAGGAGGACGAACGGCTGCGCTCGTAACGCTGCAGGCGACGAATCGAGCGAGATCCGCCGGGATCCCGTTTGTCAACGGCTCGCTCGGCGCAATCGCCGCCTCCGGGGCCGCCTACAGCTCGCTGACCGCGAGCTGCGGCACCGTCGCCCGCGACGTCGCCTCGATCGACGTCGTGGCGCCGGGCGCGACCGTCACCGTCCGCGCCTGCTGGCAGGTTTCAACCCGCGACGCCGGGTCGCTCGTGCTGGTCTACAGCCCGTACGACGGCTCGAGCAAGACGTACTTTGCGCTGCGCTAGCGCGGGAGGCGCAAGGCGGCCGGAGCAGCGCCAGGCTGGCGAACGTGCACTCAGCGAATCTCGTCGAGCCGATAAAGGTTCTCGCCGTCTCCCGCTACTCTCCCACATGATGACTCGACACCACCCAGCGATACTCCCCCGGCGGCTGGCAATTCCGCGCAGCCGGCACGGCCGCGATGCGGCGGCTTCCCGCAGGGGCAGGCTCGTCGTGGCCGCATTCGCACTGGTGCTCGCGTCGGTGTTCGTCACAGGTGCCGCTGCGGCCGGCAAGGCGCCGGTCACGGTCTACAGCGTCGCCACCGGCGTCCAGTACATCAACACCGCCGACGACCGCGAGCGCGGGCAGAGCAACAACCCCTTCGACGACGCGACGAAGAAGCTGTTCCCGAAGAACTCCGGCACCGGCAACGGGCCGTTTGCCGGCGACGTCGCCCTCTACGCGCTCAGCCTCTTCGGCGACGCTGCCCTCAAGAAGCGCGCCGGCTCGGCCGTGATCACCTGCTACTTCAACTACGACCAGCACGCCTTCTGCCAGGCGTACTACAAGCTCTCGAGCGGGGCGACGCTCGTGGCCTCCGGCCCTGTTGACTTCAAGGCCTCGGGCTTCACCATCGTCCTCACCGGTGGCACGAACGCCTACATCGGTGTCCGGGGCGAGGTCAGGGTTGCCCCCGCTCCGAACAAGGCCCAGAGAGTCGACTTCGAGCTGATCGGATGATGAGACCCCTGCTCACACGTGTCCTGCTCACAGCCGTCGTGCTGCTCGCAACGGCGCTGCCGGCGTCGGCCGCCTCGGGCGCCGCACGCGCGCCCCAGAAGATCACGGTCTACGCCGTCCCGGCAACGGTGCAGTTCATGAACCACGCCGACGACCGGCTCCGCGGGATGAGCACGAACCCCTTCAGCCTCAAGGAACAGGCCGTCATCCTCAACGCGAACGGCCAGCAGAAGGGCAACGGCCCGTTCCCCGGTGACGACATGCTCTACGCCTTCACGATCTACGGCGACGCCAAGCGCAGCGCGAAGATCGGAACGGCGATGTTCACGTGCTACTTCCAGATCGCCAAGCGCGCGACCTGCGAGGCGTACTTCGACCTCGCCAGCGGCCTGGTGCTCGCGTCCGGGCAGGTGCCGTTCGGCGCAAAGCGCTTCACGCTCGGCGTCACGGGCGGCACGCGCTCCTACTTCGGCGCGCTCGGCCAGGCCGTCTCCGCGCCCTCGACCGGGAACGCGCAGCGGTTCGACCTCAGCGTGACGGCGAGCCCGAGGTGAGGCGCTTGCTCCTGACAGCGCTGGCGGCCGCAGCCGCCGCAGCGCTCGCAGTTCCGGTCGCGCAGGCAACGACGCAGGCGCGCTCGTTCGTCCTCTACGCCAAGCCAACCGGGGCGCAGTTCGTCAACCACGCCGACGACCGCGAGCGCGGCGACTTCATCAACCCGTTCAACGCGGACACGCTGCCGACACCGCCGAGCGCCAACTCCGGGAAGAAGGGGGCACGCGCCGGAGACAAGGGCGTCTTCACCCTGAAGCTGTTCGCGGACGCGAACCTGAAGCGGCCGGTGGGCAGCGCTGTCTACGCCTGCACGTTCAACTTCGCCCAGGAAGCTGTCTGCACGGCCACCTTCGAGACCAGCAAGGGCACGATGTTCGCGATGGGCCCGGCCAAGCTCGACGGCGCCACCATCGTCCTGCCGGTCACGGGTGGAACGGGGCAGTACGCAGGTGCCCACGGACAGCTGACATCGGCCGCAGCTAGCACCAAGCAGAACACCCAGCTGATCCGCTTCCGGCTCGTCTAGCCACGCTCTCGGTGAGCCGAAAGCGACCTGCTACCCTGGTTTCCATGAGATCTCTGACGATCCTACTTGCTACATCCCTGACCTTCCTGGTCATGGCAGCGGCTGGCTCTGCGCAGCCGCAGACCACCAATCCCGGGGAGTACATGACGGTCCACGTGATCGTCACGGACACGGGAATCAAGATGAGCCCGACGCACGCTCCGCGTGGCACGACCGCCATCTTCCTCGTGTCCAACCGCTCGAAGAGCGAGCGCGTGTTCTCCGTCGGAGACGCGACGCTGACCCGCCAGCGGGGCACCGGCTTCGCCGTCAAGCTCGCTCGTGCCGAGCGGAAGCGCGTTCAGCTGTACCTGACCTACCGCGGGGCCCTGCCATCCGCTCTCGGCGACGCTGGCAAGTCCAAGGTCGTCGGCGTCTTCAACGTCACGTAGCAGCAGTCCCCAGGGACGTTGCTGACGCTTTGAAAAGGAGTGAGCCCTCCCAGGCTGCGAGCTGTCAAAGGCAACGCAGCCAGGAGGGTTCACGGTGCACTCACGCTCACGCGCTGCTGACAGTGCGTGAGCGTTGCTGTCTGGTTGATCTGGTTGCGTCGCAAGCGATGGCACGAGCGTGGCGCGTCGAGAGACCGCTCGCCGGCTCAACCGCTCGAGCCGGCCGCACCACTCGCCGAGAGCCCGCCCGCGATCGCTTGCGCACGCGGTGTGGCGGCCTCGACTGTGCGTGCGGTGCTGCGCCGCCACGGCCCGTTGAGAGTCGTGGTGCGCGGGCAGCCCGAGCCGGCGATCCGTTACGGGCGCGACCGGCCTGGCGGGCCGGCAGTACCTGGTCGTCGGCAGCGACGAGCCCAGCCGCCTGAGCCAGGCACCTAGGCCGCGACTCGCTTCTGGCGGGGCACCGCCCCGCCAGAAGCCGGCGTGCTCAGCGCGGCTGCCAGGCCGGCGGACTGTTCGTCGTCGGGGAAGCCGTGCCCGTCTTGATGATCGTGACAGCGCCGGTGGCAACGTCCCTCAGCGCAATGTGCGCCTGCACGACGTAGGCCAGCGTCTTGCCGTTGGGCGAGAACCCCGCCGGGCCGGTGTCGCGGACGAGCAGCGTCGGCTCCTTGAGCGTGCGGAAGCTCTGGTAGTAGAGGCCATAGCGAGGGCACGCATAGCCCTCGCCGCAGTCCTTGTCGCCGGCATCCGACGTGCGCGCGCCGACGAAGGCGACGCCGGAGAGATCCGGTGCGATCGCTGTGGACATCGTGCCGGCGAACACGTCGATGAAGGCGTCGAACCGCTTCTGTACCTGCCCGGTGAGCGCGTTGATCTTTGCCAGCTCACCGTCGGTCGGAATCACGAGCCCGAGCTTCGTCCAGGTGGGCCGGCCGGCCCGGGGCGCCTGGGGAAGGCGCCGCTCGTTGGCGCCTGAAGCCGACATAACGTGCAGCTCCCAGCCCGTCGCCGTCGGCCGGAGGAAGGCGAGCTGCGTGCCGTCCGGCGACCACGCCGGATAGCTGTCACGAGCGTTACTGGTCAGGCGGCGAACATCCGTCCCGTTGACGCTCATGCTGAAGAGTCCCTCACCCAGTCGCGCGAAGGCGATCCGCGACCCGTCGGGCGACACCGCCGGCGACGATGCGGCGAGCGCGCCGGCCGTCAGCTGCTTGAGCCCCGTGCCTGCCGTGGTAATCCGAAAGAGCTGCTCGCTGCCCACGCCGCCGTTACCTTGCGCACCGAACACGAGCCACTGCGGCTGCGCAGCGGGCTGCTGCGGCCGCGCCGAAGCAGCCGAAACAGCGACCAGCGCACACCCGAGCGCGAGGACGACGGAGGCCAGAAGGCGAGGTGCGAGCGCAGGGCTCTGCTGCGTCCGGACGCTGCTGCGCGACACCGCGCGCTGATTGAAATTCCTGTGGTTGCGCATCGGAAATGAACTTTAACAGGCGGGGGGTGAGCCACATTTGGCGGCTGGAACCGCCGACTTACGGGCGAGCGAGCCAGGTATCATCGTCTTTCATGGGACGACTGCGCGGGCGTACCAGGCTCGCATGTGTGGTGGCGGTGTGCGCAGCAATTGTCGGCGGCGTCGTCGCCGCGCTCGTGCTCACGACGGGCGCCAGCGACAGCTCGGCGCGCCTGCCGACGACGGGCGAGTGGGCCCCGCTCACCCATTCGCGCCCCAAGGTACCGATCATCGGCGGCGGCATCCCTGTGGAACTCGAGCCGCTGAAGGAGCGCAAGGACTTCGGGACAACGCTGGTCACCCTGCCCGGCAAGCACCACTACGAGATCACGTTCATCAACATCTCGGACGCCGGGGTCATCAACTCGTTCCAGTGGTACCCGCCGCTCGGAGTGCACGTCACCAGGCTGCTCCGCAGCTCGCGCGGCCACTGCACGCTGACGGGCCTGACGGGCTTCGGTGGCAACCAGTTCCCGGGCGTCGTCCTCTACCCGAACATCCTCTGCGAAGGGGTCGACCTCGAGGCGCCGACCTGCACGTGCCTCGGTAACGGCGGCAGCCTGTCGATCGCGTTCACCGCCGACGCGGAGGTCAAGGCCATCGCTGCCGCGATCAAGCTGCGGACGGCGACGCTCGCCTTCGATCGCATCCCCGGCTTCCTCACCGCCGGCACCACGCCGGCAACGACGACGGGCTCCGGATGAGGATCGTCCGGCACCTGACCACCCGCGCCGCCGCCGTGCGCGCGCTGCTCCTGCTCGCCGCGGCCGCCGGAGTGCTCGCGCTCGCCGGCTGCGGCAGCACGCCCGTCGCCCCCGACGGGCTCTCGAGCAAGGATCGGAAGGCAGCGCAGGCCGCGCTCGACGTCCTCCAGGACTCGAACATCGCGACCCAGCTGCTGAACGTCACACTGCAGGTGGAGAACGTTCCAGCGGCATGCCAGATCCGCGAGGTGCCGCAGCAGCCGGGCACCTACCAGGTCTACGTCTTCTGGATTCCCTGGCTGGCCGTCGAGCCGTACGTCTGGGTCACCATGAACCTCACCGGCGACCCGCACACGAGCACGTTCCAGCTCGAGACGACCGAGCCGATCCTGCCGGGCGGCAGGCTGAACAAGGACGGCCAGAGCATCAACCGCGCGTCGATCGACACGACGTTGCTCTCGCGCTACGGGGCGGAGCAGGCGAAGAAGAGCCAGCAGCTGCTGCGCGAGCACGGCGGCGACGTCTTCACCAAGCCGAGCGCGAAGTGCCAGCTGCTGAAGAACGGCAGCCTGCGGCTGCTGCCCGGCGCGTAGGGCGACGAGCCCCTACCCCGCGGCCTTCTTGACCGGGTGCCGCGGCAGGAACAGCGCCGGCACGAACGCCAGCGCCGCGATCCCCACGGCAACCCAGAACGCCTGCCCGAAGGCGTGGGCGAGCGGCCCCTCGACCGCGGCGCGCTGCGCCGCCGGGATGCCCTGGACGTACGTCGAGATGCCATGTGCGCCCGGGATCAGCGCGTCGATGCGTCGCTCCAGCACCACGGCGAGCAGCGCGATGCCAAGCGAGCCGCCCAGCCGCTGCACGATGTTGATGGCGACGGTGGCGCGCGGGATCGCCTCGCGCGGCAGGCTCGCGAAGGCGACGGCCATCGCCGGCATGATCGTCGCGCCGAAGCCGAAGCCGCGCACGAAGAGGATGACGTTGAGCTGCCAGTAGCTCGTGTGCGGGCCGACGTAGGCGAGGCCGATCGTGGCGCCCGCCGCGATGAGGATGCCGAACGGGACGACGCGGCCGGCGCCACTGCGGTCGGCGATCCGGGCCGAGAAGACGGTCATCAGCGCGGCGCCGATCGGCTGGGCCGCCATCAGCAGGCCGGCGCGCGTCGCGCTCTCGCCGCGCACCACCTGGTAGTAGAGGGGCAGCAGCACCATGCCACCGAAGATGGCGGCGATGATCAGCAGGTTGTTGATCGCCGCACCGCCGAAGGAGCGGTCGCGGAAGAGGGCGAGCTCGATCAGCGCGCGCTCCTTCAGCCGCAGGGCGTGGACGACGAAGCCGCCGGTGAGCGCAAACCCCGCAGCGAGCGAGGCGACGACCGCAGTCGTCCAGCGGCCCGCCGACGCGCCGAACTCCGAGATGCCGTAGAGCAGCAGCACGAGCCCGGGCGAGAGCAGCGCGAGGCCGCGCACGTCGAGGCGGTGCCGGGCGTCCGAGCGCGTGTCCGGCAGCAGCTTCGTCGCCGCCACGAGCGCTACGACACCCACCGGCACGTTGACGAAGAACAGCCAGCGCCACGTCAGGCCATCCACGATCGCGCCGCCGATCACCGGGCCGAGCACCGGCCCCATCAGCGTGACGATCCACGAGAGCGCCATCGCGCGCGCCATGCGCGCCGGCCCCGCCGCCTGCGCCAGGATCGTCTGACCGACCGGGATCATCAGGCCGCCGCCGACGCCCTGCAGCACGCGGAAGCCGATCAGCGAGGGCAGGTCCCAGGCGAAGCCGCAGGCGATCGAGCCGAGCACGAACAGCGCGACCGACACCATCCAGACGCGCCTGGCGCCGAAGCGCTCGGCCGTCCAGCCGGCGAGCGGCACCACCGTGCCGAGGGCGAGCAGGTAGCTCGTCGCGATCCACTGCACGTTGGAGAGCGGCGAGTGGAACTCGCGGGAGAAGGTCTCGAGCGCGACGTTGACGATCGTCGTGTCGAGGATCGAGAGCAGCGCGCCGAGGGTCGTCACGATCTGGATCGCGATCAGGGCGCGGTCGAGGCGGTCGGGGGCGGGGTCGGCGGCGGAAGCCGCGCCCGCGGCAGGCTCAGCCATGGAAGCGCGCCACCTCGTCGCGGACGAAGGCGAGCCAGTCGCCCGACCTGAGCAGCGGCACCGGCCGGCGGCCGCCCCAGCGCGAGCGCAGCGCCACCGCGTGCAGCGAGCCGGGGATCAGCGCGTACTCGGTGTCGACGCCGATGGCCCGGGCGCGCTCGGCCCCCTCACGGGAGCTGGTGGGGCTAACCCCCGGGATGCCGGGCAGGTAGCGGTCGAGGGCGCCGTGGCGGACGGCGAGGCGGCGGCCGAGCAGGTTCTCGATCGGCAGCTGGCGCGGCAGCCAGGGCGCGAGACCGATCACGGTGTCCACCGCCTGGTGGCCTGCGGTGGCAAGGGCGACCGCCCCGCCCATCGAGAAGCCGAGCAGCGCGACGCGGCGGACGCCCTGGGCGACGGCGGCTTCGATGGCAGCCGTCGCATCCTCGATGCAGAGGTCGAGCCGCTTCCAGGAGCGGACGCGGTAGCGCACCTCGTGGAAGCTGACGCCCGGGAACTCCGGGGCGAGGTGCTCGACGAGCCACTCGAGGGTGGCGCTCCAGGTGCCGGGCACAGCGCGGCCCTGGCCGCCGTTGACGCAGACCACGGCGAGCGGCTGGCCGGGGTTCGATGTCCGCGCCTCGGCGCCGGAGGCCAGG
>CANNRA010000026.1 GCA_947507735.1 Actinomycetota bacterium | reverse complement strand
GGGTCGACGAGCGGCCTGATCAGCCCGTGCACCGCGACATCGGCGCCGCCGACGGCGCGCACCCAGTCGACGATGAGCGGCGTGGTCGCAACGACCGGCAGGGGTGCAGCAGCTGTGCGGGCGCCGGCAGCGGTCGCTGCTCCGGCCGCGCCGAGGGTCACGAGCGCGGCTGCCCCTCCCACCAGCAGCAGCCGTCGCCGGCCCGGCGAGACGATCTCCTTGCCCGCGAACACGACGGCGAAGGCCACGGTCGAGCAGATCGCGACGGTGGCACCGGGCGGCGCAGCCAGCCGGTAGGCGAGCCACAGCCCGACCACCGACTCGGCCAGGGCGAGCCCCGCCGCTGCGGCGACCAGCGCAGGCAGGCGCCGCGTCACGAGCCGCGCCGTCGCCGCTGGCACCACGAACAGCGCCGACACGAGCAGCGAGCCGACCGCGTCGACCGTCGCCACCGCCGTCACGGCGAGCGCCGCGAGCAGGGTCAGGTCGTAGACGACGGGCGGGAAGCCAAGCACGGGTGCGTTCTCGCGGTCGAAGGCGACGACCAGCCAGCCGCGTCCGAGCAGCGCCGCGGCGGCGGCCACCCCTCCCACCACTGCGAGCGACCGCCAGACATCGGCGGGCGTCACGCCGAGCAGCGAGCCGAAGAGGAGCGTGTCGACGCGCGCGTCCTGCTGGAAGACGTCGGAGACGAGCAGCGAGCCGAGCGCGAGGGCGCCCGCGAGCAGGAGCCCGGTTGCGGCGGGCGCGTCGAGGTCGCGCCGCCGCCCGAGCGACGCGAGCCCGACAGCGATCAGCAGCGACGAGACGAGGCCGCCCGCGAACGCGCTCGCCCCGATGCCGTAGGCGACCACGGCGCCCGGGAACGCCCCGACGCCGAGCGCGTGGGTCGAGAAGGCGAGGCGGCGCAGCACGACGAAGGCGCCGAGCGCGCCCGCGACGGCCGAGAGCAGCGCCAGTTCGAGCAGCGCCCGCTGCATGAACACGGGCGAGAACGGGTCGGTGAGCCAGCGCACGGTCGGCGCAGCGTAGCAATAATGGGAACGGTTTTCATTACCGCCATTCCCGGCCGGGCCCAGCGGGCGGCTGCCCCGGTGGCTGGCCCGGTGGCTGGCCCCGGCGGCTGCCCGCCCCGGCCAGCCCTACGCCCTACGCCCTACGTGCGGGCGTAGCGGTCGATGTCTTCCTCGAAGTCGCGCGCCATCGCCGCGGTGATCGTCGGGCGGGTCGCGGCGATCGCCGTCAGGAAGTCGGCGGTCTGGGCCGGGCCGACCGCGTTCTCGAGCACGGTGCGCTCGAATGCGGCCTGGGCGGCCTTGCGCGCGGCGAACTCGATGTCGGCGGCCGAGAAGTACTGCGACCGCTCCACCAGCTCGTCGAAGTCGATCTCGGCCTGCGTGATCTGGCCGACGTAGCGCTGCCAGATGCCGAGGCGGGCGCGGCGGTCGGGCGGGCCGACCGGCATCAGGTAGTCGAAGCGGCCCCGCCGCGTGAAGGCGTGATCGAGGTCGCGCACCGAGTTGGTGGCGCACACGAGCAGCCGCGCGCCCGGCTCACGGAACGCGGGGATCAGCTTGAGCAGCTCGTTCGCGAGGACGAGCGTCTCGGGCTTCGCCTGGCGGTTCGACGCGATCTCCTCGACCTCGTCGATGAACGCGACGCAGTTGTCGAGCAGGGCGAGCCGCTCGAAGAGGTCGCGCAGCGCACCCGCGCGCCCGTGCGCGTCCTCCCCGCCGAGCTGGCTCGGGAAGATCTCGACGAAGGGCCAGCCGAGACGGCCGGCGATCGCCTTGGCGAAGGTCGTCTTGCCGGTGCCGGGCGGCCCGAAGAGGATGATCGCCGAGGCGGGCACAACGCCGTGCAGCTTCGCCGCAGCCGGCTCCGCGAGCGGCAGGATGATGCGCCGCTCGATCAGCTCCTTCTCGTTCTCCATGCCACCGATCGAGCGCCACAGCTCGCTGGTGAGGCGCATGCCGCCCACCTCGGCGATCGGATCCTCGCGGTTGACCCGCGAGAGGCCGCGCTTCTCGAGATAGGTGATGCGGTCGTGCGCGACGAAGCCGGCCGACACCGCGGCCTCGATCCCCTCCGCCTCGGTGGGCGTCAGGATGCCAAGCTCGCGCACGCCGATCGCCACCAGGCGCCGCTCCAGGGCGCGCAGCAGCGCCAGGCCGACGCCCCGCCTGCGGTGTGCCGGCGCCACCACCCAGCGCAGCACCCAGGCGCGCTCGCCGTCGACCCGCGCAAAGACCGCTCCGACGAGCTCACCCTCGGCGTCGAGCGCCACGAGCGCCGGATGTCGCGCCGCGAGCGACGTGACGACCTCGGCGAAGGTGAAGACGGAAGGGCTCTGGACGTCGGCCTCCTCGAGCAGGCGGATTGCGCGGTCGAGGAAGGAGTCGTCGAAGTCGTGAATAGCTGGGGCCATTGCTCGAGGGTACCGGCGGCCGTCCCGGTCACTCCGCAGACCGCGCCCCAGCCCTGGTGAGAGCCGTTATCATCGAGGGCGATGGCAGCGCACGCCCACACGCACGCGACCGGTTCCGGCTGGAAGCAGCACGTGCTCGCGTCCTTCGCGCACGAGGGCTTCCGCGCGGGCGGCGCACGCGCGGTCGTGGTCGAGCTGCTGGCCGAGCAGGACTGCTGCCTCTCGGCGCAGGAGATCTTCGACCGGCTGCGCGCCGGCGGGCGCAAGGTCGGCATCGCCAGCGTCTACCGGGTGCTCGACCAGCTGGCGCAGATGCAGCTCGTGCAGCGCGTCGACGTCGGCGGCGGCGTCTCGCGCTTCGAGGCCGCACACCCTGGCGGCGACCATCACCACCACCTCGTCTGCGACGACTGCGGCCGTGTCGTCGCCTTCGAGGACGAGCGCCTCGAGGCCGAGCTCGATCGCGTCGGCAAGAGCCTGGGCGCCCGCGTCGCCGCGCACGACCTCGTGCTGCATGGCGCCTGCGCCGACTGCTCGCAGAAGTAGCGCCGCCCCCTCACCTGCGCCCGCGTCCCGGCACCGGCGGCCAGCACGGCTACGCTTTGCCCCGCCCGGCCCCGTAGCTCAGAGGAAGAGCGGCAGACTTCGAATCTGCGCGCGGTGGTTCGATTCCACCCGGGGCCATGCTTCGCCCCCCGTTAGTCGAGACGTCGGCCGACGACCACGTGGACATTCCCGAGCCGGCGAGCGCTGCCGCCGGCTGCCGTGTGCTATCACCCGCCAATGGCCGCGCTGGCGATCGCGCTCGATGATCCCCGGCGCGACGACGTGCGCGCGTTGCTGGCGCGCCATCTCGCCTTCGCCAACGAGCACTCGCCGCCGGAGGACGTGCACGCCCTCGACCTCGAGGGGCTCTTCCACCCCGCCATCAGCTTCTACAGCGCGCGCGACGCGGCGACGGGCGTCCTGCTCGGGATCGGCGCGCTGAAGTGGCTCGACGCCGGGCACGCCGAGCTGAAGTCGATGCACACCGCCGCCGAGGCCCGGCGGCGCGGCGTCGGCCGGGCGCTGGTCGAGCACCTGCTGGTGGTCGCCGCCGCGTGCGGCCACGGCAGGGTCAGCCTGGAGACCGGGACGATGGCGGCGTTCGCACCGGCGCGCACCCTCTACGCGAGCTTCGGCTTCGCGCCGTGCCCGCCGTTCGAGGGCTACCGGGAGAGCCGAAACAGCGTGTGCCTGACGCTGCTGCTCGGCGAACGGCGAGCCTGAGCCACGGCCCGGTTCGCGCGCTGAGGCCCGCGGTGTAGGGTCGGCGCAGCATGCGCTACCAGGCGATCACCGACCAACTCCACGCCGCCACCACCGCGAGCCTCGCGGAGCTGACGGCATGAACGCGCAGGCGGAACTGCTGGCCGAGGGCCTTGTCTGGCCGGAGGGGCCGACCGTGCTCGACGACGGCCGCGTCGCCTTCGTCGAGACCTACCGCAGCCAGGTGTCGGTGTGGTCGCCGGAGCGCGGGGTCGAGCAGGTCGCGCACACGGGCGGCGGCCCGAACGCGGTGTGCCTCGGCTCGGATGGCTGCCTCTACGTGACCCAGAACGGCGGCACCGTCGGCAACTGGCGCGCCGAGGATCCGCGGCCCGGCTGCATCCAGCGCATCACGCCGGACGGTGCGGTCGAGATCGTCGCCACCGAGGTCGACGGGATCCCGCTGCGGATGCCGAACGACCTCGCCTTCGCGCCGGACGGGCGCCTCACCTTCACCGACCCGGGCCTCTGGGATCTCGCGACGCGCCCCGATCCGGGCCGCATCTTCGCCCTGGGCACCAACGGCAAGGGCGAGCTGCTCGCCGAGCTGGAGGCCGTCTACCCGAACGGCATCGTCGTCGAGGCCGACGGCTCGGTGGTGTGGGTCGAGTCGTACACGCGACGCGTCTGCCGCCTGCCGGCGCGCGGCGGCGAGATCGAGCTGCTGGCCGAGTTCGCCGACGAGCGCGCCGTCCCCGACGGCTTCACGATCGGGCCGGGCGGCGACTTCTACGTGGCCGTGCTCTTCGCCGGCGGGCTGCGCATCGTGGCCGCCGATGGCAGCGGCGAGCGGGGCCGGCTGGACGTCGGCGCGGTGCCGTCGAACTGCACGGTGCGCGGCACGTCGCTGTTCGTGACCGACGGCGGCAGCGACCAGGGCACCACGGGCAGCCTCGCCACGGTCGGCCGGCTGTGGCGCCACGAGCTGCCCGCACCGGGCCTCGAGCCGTTCCGCGGCAGCCTGGGCTGAGCGACGCCGTCTAGCGGCCGCGCGAGCGGCGCGGCAGCACGAAGACGCCACCGTCGCGGTGGATCACCTCGACCTGGGCGCCGTAGTAGGCGGCGATCACCTCTTCCGAGAGCAGCTCGCGCGGCGGGCCGGTCGCGACGAGACGACCGAGGTCGAGCAGGGCGAGCCGGTCGGCGTACTGGCCGGCCAGCGTGAGGTCGTGCATCGCGCAGATCACGGTCAGCTCGACCTCGGCGCGCAGCGTCTCCACCAGCTCGAGCGCCTCCTGCTGGCGCCCGAGATCGAGCGCGCTCGTCGGCTCGTCCAGCAGCAGCACCGGTGCCTCCTGCGCGAGGGCGCGGGCCAGCACGACACGCTGCAGCTCGCCGCCGCTGAGCGACCCGAGCTGCCGCGGCGCGAAGCGGACGAGCGCGAGCTGCCGCAACGCCTTCTCGGCGGCGACGCGATCGGCCTTCGTCTCGCTGGCGAGGTAGCCGATGTGCGGCGTGCGTCCGAGCAGGACGTACTCGCCGACGGTCATGCCGGGCGGCGTGCGTGGAATCTGCGGCACGAGGGCGAGATGGCGCGCGATCTCGCGGCGGCGGGCCGAGCCGACGATGAGGCCGTCCACCGCGATCTCGCCCGTGAAGGGGACGAGGCCGCACACCGAGCGCAGCAGCGTCGTCTTGCCGGCGCCGTTCGCGCCGATCAGAGCGACCCACTCGCCGCGGGCGACCTCCAGGGTGACGTTGCGCAACGCCTGCGTCCGGCCGAGCGTGGCCGAGACGCCGCTGATGCGGACGGCGGACGGCGAGTCGGCGGCGGCGCTCGGGCCGGCGGGCAGGGTCGGAGCGGCGCTCACGGTGACTGCTCCCGGGTCGAGCGCAGCACGAGCGCGAAGAACGGCGCGCCGAAGAAGGCGGTGACCACGCCGATCGGCAGCTCCGACGGCGAGAGCAGCGTCCGCGCCAGCACGTCGGTGAGCACGAGGAACGAGGCGCCAAAGAGCGCTGCGAGCGGCAGGATCGCCCGGTAGCTGGTCGAGACGAGCATGCGGATCGTGTGCGGCACGATGATGCCGACGAAGCCGATCAGGCCCGACACCGCGACGGCGGCTGCCGTGCCCATCGTCGCGGCGATGACGACGGCGAGGCGCACGTGCTTGACGTTGATGCCCAGCGTCGCCGCCTCATCGTCACCCACGCCGAGCACGTCGATCAGCCGGCGGTGCAGCAGCAGGACGACGGCGCTGACGGCGATGTACGGCGAGGCGAGGCCCACCTCGTGCCAGCCGGAGCCGCTGAAGCCGCCGAGCAGCCACGAGTAGACCTCGCGCAGCGAGTCGGAGCGCCGCTGCTGGACGAAGGTCTGGATGGCGGTCATGAACGCTGCGACCGCGACGCCCGCCAGGATCAGCGAGCCGCTGGAGCGGCTGCCGAGCGAGGCGCCGAGCAGCATGGCGGCGCCGACGCCCGCCACGGCGCCTGCGAACGCGGCCAGCGGCAGCAGCAGGCCACGGCTCCCGCCGGTGGCGGCGTAGGCGATGACGAGGGTCGCGCCGAGCCCGGCACCCGCAGCGACACCCAGCAGGTACGGGTCGGCCAGCGGGTTGCGGAACACGCCCTGGTAGGACGAGCCGGAGAGGGCGAGGATGCCGCCCACCAGCGCGGCCAGCACGAGCCGGGGCGCCCGCAGCTCCCAGACGATCGCGTCCTCGGCCGGGCCGAGATGCGATTTCACGCCGAGGAACGGCACGTGCGAGAGCAGCGAGCGCGCCACCTCCCCCACGCCGATCGGCATCGGGCCGACGGTGAGCGCCACGGCCGCCGCGACGAGCAGCAGCAGGACGCCGCCGACGAGCCAGAGCTTCGAGAGGCCGCGCACCTGCACGAGCGCGCCGGGCACGCGCGTGCCGGCCTCGCCCGCGGCCTCATGCGCCCGCGCCTCCGCCGCCTCGCTCGCGAAGCGGTCGAGGCATGACCTGCAGACGCAGCCGGTGAGCTGCGCCCGCAGGTCGTCCAGCGCCTCGCCGGGGACGTGGACGTCCTGACACCAGCAGCCAGGCCTGTCCGCGCTGCACGAGAACGAGCTCGTGCAGTTCGGGCACTCCTTCAGCTGCGGCATCAGCTTCCCCTCCCCGGCCGGAATGTCACTTGCCGAGCTTCTCCAGGCGGATCGCGGCACGGCTCACGGCCTGCAGCAGCTGCACGATGCGCGGCCCCCACTGCGACGCCACCGCATCGTCGACGACGGTCACCGAGCCGGTCTTGACGGCGGCGATCGTGCTCCAGCCGGGGCGGGCCGCCACCGTCTTCGCGTTCTGCGCACAGCACACCGTGTCGGCGAGGATGATCAGATCGGGGTTCGCGGCGATGATGTACTCGGCCGAGAGCTGCGGGAAGCTGCCTGCCCCGCTCGCCTTGTCGGCGATGTTGGTGATGCCGAGCAGCGCCAGCACCTGCCCGATGAACGTCTTCGACGTCGCCGAGTAGAGGGTCTGGTCGAGCTCGTAGTAGGCCGAGAGCCGCTTCGCCGGCTTCGGGGTGGCCGCGATCGTCTTCGCGACCTTCGCCTTCAGCTTCGCGATCAGCGCCGTCGCCTCGGCGGCGTGGCCGGTGGCCTTGCCGATCTCGGCGAGCTGGGTGTAGACACCGTCGAGCTTCGTCGGGACGCTCTCCTTCAGCACCGGGATCTTCAGCTTGGTCAGCTGCGCCGTGATGTTGTCGAGGTTGTCCGAGATGATGACGAGGTCAGGCTTGTAGGCCGCGATCGCCTCGGCGTTCGGCTTGAAGCCCGAGAGCTTCGTGCGCGGCGCCTCCTTCGGGTACGTCGAGAACTCCTCGACGGCGACGACCTGCTTGCCGGCGCCGACGGCGAAGAGATCCTCCGTCGCGGTCGGCGACAGCGAGACGATGCGCTGCGGGCTGGCAGCGCGGGCGGCCAGGGCCGCCGGGTCGGCGAGGGCCGGCTGGGCGACGAGCCCCAAGGCCGCGGCAACGCCAATGGTCAGAGCGAATACCAACGGCTTGCGCCGCGAGCAACGAGTCATGAAACGAAAACCTCCGCTTGTCAGCGGAGGAGAGGGCTCGTCGGCGGGAGTGCCGAACGAACCGCCCTTCCTCCGAGGGCCTGTTCGAACGAAGGAGGGCAGGCGACCTGGCTCGTCCCCCGGAGGGGCATCACAGTTGCGGGACAGCACCGGAATCTCACCGGCTTCGCTGCGCCTCCATCGACCGGGGATATGTGCCCGGCGCGCTCACCTTACGCCGCGCGGCGGCAGGTCGCAAGTTCGGACAGCGAAGGAGCTCAGACGCGCGGCGGGGCGAACGCCTCGACCGGCAGTTCACGCAGTGCGGCCACGACAGCAGGGTCGAAGTGCGTGCCGGAGCAGCTGCTGATCTCGGCGAGCGCCGCCTCGTGGCTGCGCGCCTCCTGGTAGGGGCGGCCGGTCGTCATCGCGTGGTAGGCATCGGCGACGGCGAGGATGCGGGAGCCGATCGGGATCTCGTCAGCGACGAGGCGGTGCGGGTAGCCGCCACCGTCCCAGAACTCGTGATGGCTGCGGATGATCTCCGCCACGGCGCGCAGGCTGGGGATGCGCCCGACGATCTCGGCGCCGACCTCGACGTGGGTGCGAATCATCTCCCACTCGATCTCGTCGAGCGGGCCGGGCTTCTGCAGGATCGAGTCGGGGACGGCGACCTTGCCGACGTCGTGCAGACGGCCGCTGGTGCGGATGTCGCGGGTCTCGTCGGCCGGGCAGCCCAGGGCGACGGCCAGGTGCATCGAGAGGTCGGCAACCCGCTCGGCGTGCTCGCCGGTGTAGGAGTCGCGGGCCTCCACGAGCATCACGAGGGCCTCGACAGCCGCGGCGAGGGTCGCGTCGGTCTCGGCGCGGCGGGCGTCGTCGGAGGCGTCCCACATCGCCGCAACCGCCGGGTTCGCTGCCGCAAACGCGAGGTTGCGACCGAGCCGCTTGGCGGCGTACATCGCATGGTCGGCTGCGATCATCAGCTCGCTGCGGTCGGGCGCGTCGGCCGGGTAGATGGCGGCGCCGATCGAGCAGGTGATGTGCTTGCCGTCGGCGATCTCGAAGACGTGATCGGAGACGGCGCGGCGCACGCGCTCGGCGGTGGCGAGCGCGTCGTCCTCGCCCACCTCCGGCAGCAGGATCACGAACTCCTCGCCACCCCAGCGGCCCATCATGTCGATCGAGCGGAGCGTGCCGTGGGTCAGCTCGGCGATCGCCTTCAGCGCGATGTCACCGGCGGCATGGCCGAACGTGTCGTTGAGATCCTTGAAGTGGTCGATATCGAGGAAGAGCAGGCCGCACGAGCGGCCGTAGCGGTCGCAACGCTCCAGCTCCAGGTCGATGGACGAGACGAGGGCGCGGTGGTTGAGGAGGCCGGTGAGCGGGTCGGTGGTGGCGAGCCCGGCCAGCGCGTCGCGGGCGGCGGTCAGCTCGGCGGTGCGCTCTTCGACGCGCCGCTCCAGGTTATCGCTCCAGCGGGCCAGCTCCTCGTTCTTGCGCTGCAGCTCCTCGTTGGCCGAGCGCAGGCCCTCACGCGCCTCGCCGAGCGCCTCGGCGGTGTGGCCGACCTCGACCTGCACCGCATTGAAGCTCTCGGCCATCACGTACAGCTCGTCGCGGGACTGGATGACGACCGGCTCGACCGTGATGCGCGCCGAGGCAGCAGCGAGATCGCCGTCGGCGAGCGCGCGCATGGCGCGGCGCAGATCGGCGATGGTGCCGGTGGCGAGGCGGTCGGCGGCCCGCGAGACCTGGCCAGCGGCATGGGCGATCATGCCCGGCAGCACGAGACCGACGGTCACGGTGAGCAGGGCAACGGCGACGAAGATGTCCTCGAGCAGGGCACGCCGGCCGAGCTGGCCTGCCGGCACCGCACCGACGGCGATCAGATAGCCGGCGCCATCCAGCACCAGCACGAGCAGCATCGAACCGGTGAGCTTGACGTGCAGCGAGTGGAAGTTCGTCTTCTCGCCGCGGGCGCGCCGATCCTCCCAGGCCCGGTAGGCGTAGAACACCGAGCCGGCGTACGCGAAGCCGAGACCGGCGAGCACGGTGGGCAAGCCAAACTGCTGGAAGCCGAGGATGGTCGAGACGCCCCAGGCCGCGGCCGCGATCAGGCCCAGCTCGATCGTCCAGCGTGGCGCCCGGTAGTGGCGCACCATGTCGGGCGCATTGCGTCGCAGCAGCCAGACGGCGACACTCGGCAGGCAGATGCCGATCAGGTAGGTGAGGTTCGCGGCGGCGATCAGCCAGGTCGGGTCACCCGCCAGCAGGAAGGCGATCGCCATCAGCGCGGTCAGCCAGGTGGCAACCCACGGCACGTCGCGCTTCGAGCGCAGCGCGAGCACGCGGGGCAGCAGCCCGTCCTCGGAGAGCTGCGAGAGCGTGCGCGACGCGCCCGCCAGCGGCTGCAGCGTGCCGTGGAACATGTTGAAGACCATGAACCAGATCGCGGCCGCCTTGGCGCCGCTGCCCAGCAAGGGCCCGAAGGTCGGCCCGAGCGAGCCGGCGAGGTTGTCGTAGTCGGCGCCGGAGCCGAGCACGCCGAGCCACACGATCGGCAGCAGGATGAAGAAGATGCTGGCCATCGCGGCGCTCGCGAACATGGCGCGCGGGACGTTCTTGACGAAGTCCTTGGTCTCGCCGACGTGGCAGGCGGCGGCCTCGAACGCGGGCGCGGCGAAGCCGATCAGGTAGATGCCGGCCATCACGCTGGTGATCGCGCCGAAGGTGCCGTGGAACGGGGTCGTCAGGTGGAACGAGGTGGCCTTGTGCCAGTCGACGTCGCCGGCGAAGACCGGGACGATGCCCGAGAGGAACGCGAGCACTGCGGAGATGCACGCGACCGGAAGCGCGACGCGCGTGACCCACTTGATGCCTGCCAGGTTGATCGCGACGAAGCCGAGCAGGATGCCGATCGCCAGCGGCTTCACCGGGATGCCCGGCAGGTACCAGTCGTGCAGGGCCGACGCCGAGAGGATCGCCGTCAGGCCGCAGGTCGGCACCCAGCCCCACCAGTAACAGACGCCGGTCAGGTTGGCGAGCACGGCGCTGTACGGGCGAAACGCCTCGGCGCAGGTGGCCGCGATGCCGCCGACGCGGTTGGGCCACAGCATGATCAGCTCGGTCCAGCCGGGCAGCGCCGCCCACGAGAGCAACAGCCCGATCACGAGCAACGGCACCGCGCCCGACCCCTGCCCGGCGTACAGCGCGCCGATCAGGAACAGGCTCTGGTTCGACCCGCCCATGGCGAGCGCGGTCGTGCCGAGCCAGCCGATCGTGCGCGGGTGCTTCTCCGGGTAGCCGGCGTGGCGGAAGCGCTCGCGCCGGCGAGCTGCTGGAGGTGTGGCGGCCGCAGCACTCAAGACGCCCCAGGGTAATACTCAAATCGGCACAACACGTCACCCTAATGGGGGGGGTGCGCGGCGCGGAAGGACTAGATCATACGCGATTCACGCGTATGATCTGCCGCCCCGCCTGCAGCGGACGCGGGCGCTACATCCGCTCGATCATCGCCCGACCGAAGGCCGAGCAGCTGATCTCGTTGGCCCCCTCGGTGAGGCGCGCGAAGTCGTAGGTCACCTGCTTGTCGGCGATTGCGGCCTCGATCGACGCGATGATCAGGTCGGCCGCCTCGACCCAGCCCAGGTGGCGCAGCATCATCTCGGCCGAGAGGATCAGCGAGCCGGGATTGACCTTGTCCTGGCCGGCGTACTTGGGCGCGGTGCCGTGCGTGGCCTCGAACATCGCCACGTCATCCGACAGGTTCGCGCCGGGCGCGATGCCGATGCCGCCGACCTGGGCAGCCAGCGCGTCCGAGATGTAGTCGCCGTTGAGGTTGAGCGTGGCGATCACGTCGTACTCGGCGGGGCGCAGCAGGATCTGCTGGAGGAAGGCGTCGGCGATCGCGTCCTTGATCACGATGTCGCGGCCGGTCTTCGGGTTCTTGAAGCTCTTCCAGGGGCCGCCGTCGAGCGGGGTCGCGCCGAACTCGGAGGCCGCGAGGCCGTACGCCCAGTCGCGGAAGCCGCCCTCGGTGTACTTCATGATGTTGCCCTTGTGCACGATCGTCACGGAGCGGCGGTCGTTAGCGATGGCGTACTCGATCGCCTGGCGCATCAGCCGCTCGGTGCCCTGGCGCGAGACCGGCTTGATGCCGATGCCCGACGTCTCGGGGAAGCGGATCTTGTTGACGCCCATCTCCTCCTGCAGGAAGGCGATCAGCTTCTTTGCCCCGTCCGACTCGGCCTCCCACTCGATGCCGGCGTAGATGTCCTCGGTGTTCTCGCGGAAGATCACCATGTCGGTCTGCGTCGGATCCTTGAGCGGGCTGGGGACGCCGCGGAAGTAGCGCACCGGACGCAGGCAGACGTACAGGTCGAGCTCCTGGCGCAACGCGACGTTGAGCGAGCGCATGCCACCGCCGACCGGCGTCGTCAGCGGGCCCTTGATCGACACGACGTACTCGCGGACGGCCTCCAGCGTCTCGGCCGGCAGCCAGACGTCGGTGCCGTACACCGTCGTCGACTTCTCGCCCGCGTAGACCTCCATCCAGTGAATCTGCCGCTTGCCGCCATAGGCCTTGGCCACGGCCGCATCCACCACGTCCTTCATCACCGGGGTGATGTCGATCCCGATGCCGTCGCCCTCGATGAACGGGATGATCGGGTTGTCCGGAACCGGCTTCCCGGGAACGATCTTCGTTCCTCCGGCCGGGACGACGATGCGGGACGTGGTGCTCATGCGAATCCTCCGGGTGACTGGGCGGTCAACGAGGCAAAATGTCTCCCCTGAAGGCTACTTCACGACGGCCGGGTGGCCCGGGAGAAGCGGCGCGGGGCAGTCGGCGGCATCGCGTACCCTCTTGCCGTGGCCACCTTCGAGACAGGCACCCGTACCGAGGTCGCCGAGGCGATCGCCCGCGTGCTGCTGGAGGGCTTCGACCGGCACTACCGCTTCTTCCGCGCCTCGAGCGCCGAGGCGAAGGAGCGCTTCGAGGCTGGCGACTGGCACGGCGCCCAGGACGCGGTGCGCGCCCGCTCGCGCCTCTACGACGAGCGCATCGCCGAGATGCTGCAGCGGCTGCGCAGCGAGTTCGACCTCGACGCGCTGGACGAGGCGACCTGGCGCTCGGCGAAGCTGCACTACATCGGCCTGCTGATCGACCACAGGCAGCCGGAGCTGGCCGAGACGTTCTTCAACTCGGTGATCACCCGCGTGCTGGAGCGCACCTACAACGCGAACGCGCTGATCTTCGTGCGGGCGGCGATCTCGACCGAGCACATCCGCGGCGAGGCAGCCGCCTACCGCAGCTACTTCCCGGGCCGGCTCGGCCTGCGCGCCACCATGCGTCAGCTGATCGGCGACTTCGGCTGGGTGCGACCGTTCACCGACCTCGAGCGCGACGTCGAGCTGGCGAAGCGCACGCTGCTCGATCACCTGCGCGGCGAGTGGCCCGCCGAGCAGCCCGACCTGCAGATCCAGGTGCTGAACTCGGCCTTCTACCGCAACAAGGCGGCGTACGTCGTCGGCCGCATCGTCAACGGGCCGAACGAGTGGCCGTTCGTGCTGCCGGTGCTGCACGACGAGCAGGGCGGCCTGGTGCTCGACACGATCCTGCTCGAGCAGTCCGACATCTCGATCCTCTTCTCGCTGTCGCGCGCCTACTTCATGGTGGACATGGACGTGCCGTCGGGCTACGTGCAGTTCCTGCGCACGATCATGCCGACGAAGCCGCGCAGCGAGCTGTACACCGCGCTCGGTCTGGCCAAGCAGGGCAAGACGCTGTTCACGCGCGACCTGCTGCACCACCTGCACCACTCCGACGACCTGTTCGTCGAGGCACCTGGCACGCGCGGCCAGGTGATGCACGTGTTCACGTTGCCGTCGTACCCGTACGTGATCAAGGTCATCAAGGACCGCTTCGGCACGGGCAAGACCTCGACGCCGGAGCAGGTGCGCGAGAAGTTCCGGATGGTGAAGGACGTCGACCGCGTCGGCCGCATGGCGGACGCCATCGCCTTCCGCGACCTCGCCCTCCCCCGCCACCGCTTCGCGCCCGAGCTGCTCGCGCAGCTGCTCGAGCTCGCGCCGTCCTCGATCGAGCTCGGTGACGACCAGCTGATCATCCGCCAGTGCTACGTCGAGCGCCGCATGGTGCCGCTCAACCTCTATCTCGACACCGCCGGCACCGAGGAGACCGAGCGGATCGTCAAGGAGTACGGCGACGCGATCCGCGAGCTGGCAATCGCCAACGTCTTCCCTGGCGACATGCTGTGGCGCAACTTCGGCGTCACCCGCCACGGCCGCGTCCTCTTCTACGACTTCGACGAGATCGAGTACCTCACCGACTGCAACTTCCGCCGCATCCCGCCCGCCCCGAACCCCGATGCCGAGCTGAGCGGCGAGACCTGGTACCCGGTGGCGCCGCTCGACGTCTTCCCCGAGGAGTTCGCGACGTTCCTGCTGGGCAGCAAGCAGGTGCGCGAGCCGTTCCTGCGGCTGCACCGCGACCTGCTGGACGTCGCGTTCTGGCAGGACTGCCAGCGCCGCATCCTCGCGGGCGAGGTCGTTGACTTCTTCCCGTACTCGGAGGCGCGGCGCTTCTGCAACACCTTCCCGGACGGCCTCCCCGGCTGAGCGCGGGCCAGGGAGGCCGCCCGTGGATCAGGCGGTCTGCGGCGTGCCCGAACCGTCGGCGCGACCCGTGGAGCGCGGCGGGCGCAGGAACGCGGTGAGCACGGCAGCCATGAAGACGACCCAGACGGCGACCTGCAGCAGCGTCGGCTCGCTCGCGTAGCCGAACAGCGAGCTGAGGAAGCCGCCGAGCGTCGAGCCGTCGCTGACGATGTGGGCGGTGCTCCAGACGCGCTCGACGGTGTCGGGCAGGAGGCCTGCCTCCTGCAGCTCGTGGGTGCCGTGCGCGGCGAGTCCGGCCGCGAAGACGATCAGCAGCAGCCCGGTGCCGCGGAAGAAGCGGCGCAGGTCGACGCGGCGCGAGCCCCGGTAGATGCCGACGCCGATGGCGATCGCCAGCACGAGGCCGAGCACGGCCCCGATCGCCGTGGCGGCGGGCGACGACGTCTCACCGACGGCGAAGAGGAAGAGCGCCGTCTCCCAGCCCTCGCGCGCCACCGAGATGAAGGCGACGAGCGCGAGCCCGAGCGCCGAGCCGGCTGCAACCGCCGTCCCGACCTTCGACTCCAGCGAGCCGCGCAGCCGCAGCGACTGGCGCCGCATCCAGAAGATCATCCAGGTGAGCACGGCGACGGCCGAGAGCATCGTGAAGCCCTCGAACAGCTGCTCGGGGCGGCCCTCCAGCTCGCCGACCGTGAAGAAGAGCGCCCCGCCGAGCGCCGCCGCGACCACGATGGCGGCTGCGACACCGATCCAGACATGGCGGAACCAGGCACGGTGGCCGGTGCGCCGGAGGTACGCGAGGATGATGCCGACGATCAGCGCAGCCTCCAGTCCTTCGCGCAGGGTGATCAGGGCAGCGCTCATCCGGGCATCCTCTCTCTGTAAGGGTGGTCTAACAGAATGCTGTTAGGCGCACCTTACAGATCGCGACCCGGGCTGCGCTACCCCCGTTCGACCAGCTCGTGCAGCTCCCCCGCCGCGCCCACCGCGATGGCACTGCGGCGGCCGTTGTAGGGCTGCTCCGACCGCCGCACCGGGGCGTCGCGCAGCAGGTGGCCGAGCGCGTCCAGGCTCTCGACCTCCCAGGTGATCAGCGCGATGCCGGGGCGCAGATCGTCGGCCAGCGGGCGGGCGTCCAGGAACTCCGGGAAGTGGTCGTCGATCTCGACCAGCGCCTGTCCCGCCAGGCCGAGCGCCGTGATCCGGTAGCTGCGGTCGGTGGGCAGGCCGGCGTCGCTGCTGCAGGCGACCAGGATGTACGGGTCGGGCGGCACCTCGAGACCCGTCGCGAACGCGCCCTTGAACCAGGCGGCGGCAGCCTCCAGGCTCGGCGCGGTCATCACGGCGATGAACATCCGGTCGACCGGATGCTGCGCCAGCGGCAGATCGAAGCCGCTGTCCAGCACCGTCTGGGTCAGGTAGAGCATCTCGCGGCCCGGGCCGGTGGCCTGCAGCGCCCAGAGCGGCGAGCCCTCGCCCAGCGACGCCGGCTCGCCCAGCACGGTGAACGGCGAGCCCTCGAGCAGGCGGCGCGCCTCGTGCACGTTCTGCACGCAGATCTCCAGGCTGCGCCAGCCGGGTACGTGCTGCGGGCTCGTGGCGAGGTCGACGTCCGGCCGCTCGACCAGGCGCACCCCGCCGATGCGGCCCGGCTCCGAGCCGACGATGCAGAAGCGGGCGCCCTCGGCACGCGGCGCGCCCCAGGCCGCGGCAAGGCCTGCAGCGATCCTGCCCTCGCTCTGCACCACCCAGCCGAAGGTGCGAATGTAGGCGGCCGTGGCGGCGTCGAGGTCGGGCACCGGCACGGTGCCGAGGAGGATGGGCCCGAGGGCCGGCAGCGCGGGCGTCATGGCGGCGACTCTAACGCGGCGGCGGGTGGGTGGCGAACGAGGCCCCGGTCCCCTGATCGGGGCCCCGTTCGTCGAGCTGCCAGATCTGGCCGGGGATCCCGCTGAGAGGGGGAAGGGCGCCCGCGGCGTGCTCGATGTCCAGGAGGATCGGCGCTGCGCGTGACCGGAGCGTCAGGTCGGCGTAAAGCGGCGGTAAGCCGTCGAGCCGCCCGGGGGCGGCGACAGCTCGGAGCGTGTGAGGGGTGAACGACGGGACTCGAACCCGCGACCGCCGGGACCACAACCCGGAGCTCTACCAACTGAGCTACGTCCACCGCGAACGGGCACAGGATAGCCGAGCGGCGCGGGCGTGGCTGCGCTACCGGCCGCTCCAGCGTGGAGCGCGCTTCTCGCGGAAGGCGCGCACGCCCTCGAGGAAGTCGGCAGAGCCGATCGCGCGGCTCTCCAGCTCCATGAAGGCAGCCCAGTCGACGGGGCGGCTGCGTGAGAGCGCGCGCCGCGTCAGCTCGACGGCGAGCGGCGCCTGGGCGGCGATGGCGCGGGCCGTCTCCTGCGCTGCGGCGAGCGCCCCACCCTGCTCGACCACGCGCGTGACAAGGCCCAGCTCGCGCGCCTCCTCGGGCCCGAACTCACGGCTCGTGTACGCCAGCTCGGCCAGGCGCGAGCGGTCGAGGCCGTCCGTGAGCCCCCAGATCGGTGTCGCGACGGCGAGGCCGAGCTTGAGATCAGGGAAGCAGAGGCGCGCGCCCGCGCCCGCGTACGCGAGGTCGCAGCAGAACAGCAGCTCGGCGCCGGTCGCGTAGGCGATGCCCTCGACCGCGGCGATCACGGGCACGCGCAGCCGCGCGAGGCGCATGTACAGCTCCGAGAGCTCACGCTCGACGAAGCGGCGGAACGCCTCGGCGTCCTCCTGCACCAGCGTCAGGTCGATGCCCGCGGTGAAGGCGCGCGTGCCGGTGCCCGTGAGGATGGCAACGCGGATCGAGCGATCGCGGTCGATCGTCTCGAGCGCCGGCCCGAGCAGGTCGAGCACCCCGGCGTCGACCGCGTTGAGACGGTCGGGACGGTTGAAGGCAAGCGTGGCGATGCCCTCCTCGACGGTGAACAGCAGTCCAGGCTCGCTCATGCGCCCTCCTCGGCGGTGCTGACGGTGACGGTGTGCGGCGCGGTGGTGCGCAGGGGCAGCTCGGGCAGCAAGAGCGCGCAGTATCGCGGACGGCAGCGCCGCCTAGCCTGCGGCGATCACGCC
>CANNRA010000025.1 GCA_947507735.1 Actinomycetota bacterium | reverse complement strand
CGTCGCCGCGGCGCACCTTCACCAGCCAGTCCGGGTCGGCGATCCACGTGCGTGCCATCGCCACGACGTCGGCCTTCCCCTCGGCGAGCACGCGCTCGGCCTCCTCGGGCGTGCGGATGCGACCCGCAACCACGATCGGCACGTTCAGCGCCGCCTTCAGCACGGCCGCCGCCTCGACCGCGTTGCCGCGCGGCACCGCCATCGGCGGGATGATCTGATCGAACGAGTAGTGCGAGCCGACCGTCACGCTCACCCAGTCGAGCAGCCCGCGCGCAGCCAGCGGCGCCATCACCTGCACGGCGTAGTCGGCGTCGTAGTGGGACGGGTCGGCGGGGATCAGCCAGCCGGCGCCCGTCCGTACGCCAACCGCCAGCCCCGGCCCGGCCGCCTCCCGTACCGCCTCCAGCACCTCGACCACGATGCGCAGCCGGTTCTCCAACGAGCCGCCGTACTCGTCGCTGCGCCGGTTCGTCGCGGGCGAGAGGAATGACCCCAGCAGGTAGTTGCTCGCCGTCTGCACCTCCACCGCGTCGAAGCCGGCCTCGCGGCAGCGCCGCGTCGCCTCCGCGTACGCGCGCACGATCTCCTTGATCTCGGCCCGCGTCATCGGCTTCGGCACCTCACCGAGCCCTGGCGACGGCACCGCCGACGGTGCCCAGGCCGGCACGCCCTCGCGGTACGGCACGTTCAGCCCGGCGTGCCAGAGGATCTGCGAGACCTTCGACCCCTCGGCGTGCACCGCGTCGGCGAGCCGCGCGAGTCCCGGCACCACCTCGTCGCTGTACAGCGCCAGGTGCCGCTCGGCGTAGTGGTGGCCCGTCTTGTGCACCGGCTCCGACTGCAGCCCGATCAGCGCGGCGCCGCCGCGCGCGCGACGGGCGGCGTACGCAACGTGATGGTCGCTCACCAGCGTGTCGGTGAGCAGCATGCCGTGGCCGCTCATCACGGCCCGGTGAGCCAGCTCGAGCGGCCCGAGACGGATCGGCGAGAACAGCGTCGGGTAGCGGAGTGCGGCGTCGGCAGTCATGGGGCGCCGAGTATCTGCCCGCCGGGATGACCCCGTCAAACGTCGGTTGCGGGTGGGCGTGACAGATCCCCCTGGCAGGTTCTTGCGTGACCGTGTACTCTCGCCTCCGGTGCGCAAGAACAAGCAGTTCATCCAGGTCGCGATGATCGCGATCATCCTCGGCGCTCTCGCCGCCGTTGTCGCCTACTTTGGGGACTGGCTGCCGGCTCCGGCGTCCCGTGAGGCCGGCCGGATCTGGTTCGTCATCTGGATCTCGACCATCGTCTCGATCGTCATCTTCGCGATCGTGACCGCCGCGATCATCTACGCCGCCGTCAAGTTCCGGGCAGCCCCCGACGACGACACCGACGGCCCCTCGATCCACGGCCACTCGCGCCTGGAGATCGTCTGGACGATCATCCCGACGGTCATCGTCGTCCTGCTGTCGATCGCCTCGGCTGTCGCGATGCACGACAACGGCAAGGCCGCGCCTGACCGGATCAAGATCGAGGGCATCGCGCAGCAGTTCTCCTTCGCCTTCAAGTACGAGAATGGCGTGCAGAGCGGCACCCTGCGCCTCCCGCTGAAGCGCCAGGCCGAGCTGCACCTCACCGCGCTCGACGTCATTCACTCGTTCTGGGTGCCCGATTTCGGGCAGAAGCAGGACATGGTTCCCGGGCAGACGTTCAAGCTGAACGTCACGCCGACCCGCCTCGGCACGTACCCGCTGATCTGCACCGAGCTGTGCGGACTTGGCCACTCGATCATGCGCACCTCCGCGATCGTCATGGAGCCTGCTGCGTTTGAGAAGTGGCTCGCCGATCAGAAGGCCGCGCTCTCCGGGCCCCCCGGTGAGGCTGGCAAGACCGTCTTCACCAACAATGGTTGCGCCGCCTGCCACGCGTTCACTGCAGCGGGCGCCACGGGTGCCGTCGGCCCGTCGCTCGACGACCTGAGCGCGTCCGCCACAGCAGCCGGCCAGCCGCTCGAGGACTTCATTCGCGAGTCGATCGTCGCGCCGAACAAGGTGGCGGCCAAGGGCTACCCGGCGAATGTCATGCCGCAGACCTTCGCGCAGTTGCCCGAGGATCAGCTCGACGCACTCGTCACGTACATCGCTGAAAACGGTAAGGGAGGGAGCTGACCATGGTCGCCGCCCACGCAGAGCACCACGACGTCCACCAGGCCTCGGCTCAGGGTCCGCGCAGCCCGCTCGGCTGGATTCTCGCCGCCGGCTACATCCGCTGTCTCTGGACGATTCCGCTGATGTTCGGCATCGGCATCGGCATCATGGCGATCGTCCGCTCGCTTGAGGGCTGGGGCCCGATCTGGAACGGCTCGATCGTCACGACGATCTCGCTGATCACGATCCCGCTCGGCTTCCTCGGCGGCATCGGCGCCTTCGATTTCTGGGGCCGCTACTGCTTTGGTCAGCCGACCGAGGTTGACGACCACAAGAGCCACGGCGCGAAAGACTGGCGCGGCTACTTCCGGGTCAACACCGACCACAAGGTGATCGGTGTCCAGTACGTCGGCACCACGATCATCTTCTTCATGATCGGCGGCCTGCTGGCGATGATCTTCCGCGCCGAGCTCGCCCGCCCCGGCACGCAGATCGTCGACACGCAGACCTTCAACGGCCTCGTCTCGGTGCACGCGGCGCTGATGATCTTCCTCTTCATCGTCCCGGTCTTTGCCGGCCTGGGCAACTACGTGATTCCGCTGATGATCGGCGCGCCGGACATGGCGTTCCCGAAGCTGAACGCGCTCTCGTTCTGGCTGCTCCCGATGGCCGGCATCATGATGGTGTCGAGCTTCCTGGTGCCGGGTGGCGCCTTCGCGACGGGCTGGACGAGCTACCCGCCGCTGGCCGACCATCAGCCACTCGGGCAGGTCTTCTTCAACATGGGCGTCCAGTGGGCCGGCGCCTCGTCGATCATGACGGCGATCAACTTCCTGGTCACGATCATCACGATGCGTGCCCCGGGCATGACCTTCTGGCGGATGCCGCTGCTGGTCTGGGCCAACTTCACGACCTCGCTGCTGGTCGTCTTCGCGACGCCGTTCATCGCCGGCGCGCAGTTCTTCGTCGCCTTCGACCGCGTGATGCACACGCACTTCTTCGATCCGGCGCACGGTGGCTACCCGCTCGGGTACCAGCACATCTTCTGGTTCTACTCGCACCCAGCCGTCTACATCATGATCCTGCCAGGGTTCGGCATCATCTCCGAGATCCTGTCGGTGATGTCAAGAAAGCCGGTCTTCGGCTACCGACTGATGGCCATGTCGCTGATGGGCATCCTCGTGCTGGGCTTCTCGGTGTGGGCGCACCACATGTTCGTCGCAGGCATGGCGAGCTGGCTGCGCGTGCCGATGATGGTGACCACCATGCTGATCGCGGTGCCGACCGGCATCAAGGTGTTCAGCTGGGTCGCCACGATCTGGAACGGCAAGATCACCCTCAACACGCCGATGCTGATGTCGCTCGGCTTCCTGACGATGTTCCTGATCGGCGGACTGTCCGGCATCTACCTCGGCCAGATCCCGCTCGACATCCACGCCTCGGACACCTACTTCGTCGTCGCGCATCTCCACTACGTGCTGTTCGGCGGCTCGGTGTTCACCATCTACGCGGGCATCTACTACTGGTTCCCGAAGATGACCGGCCGGATGTACAGCGAGCGACTGGGCAAGATCCACTTCTGGCTGACGTTCGTCGCCTTCAACGCCACCTTCTTCCCGATGCACTGGATCGGCCTGCACGGCATGCCGCGTCGCGTCGCCGACTACGCGCCGGAGTACGGCAGCTGGAACCTGATCATCTCGATCTCGTCGTTCCTGCTCGGCGCGTCGACGCTGCTGTTCCTCTACAACATGATCAACAGCTGGGTGCGCGGGCCGAAGGCCCCGGGCAACCCGTGGCGTGCGCTCACGCTCGAGTGGCTCGTCACATCGCCGCCGCCGCTGTTCAACTTCGAGCAGATCCCGACGGTCGTCGGACACCCGTACGAGTACGGCGTGAAGGGCGCGCAGCACGCGATCCTCAACGGCCCGACTACCGGTACGCCCGCCAAGGTGGGGGCTCACTGAGATGACTGCGCACGCTGAAGTGCACGCGCACGACGGGCATCACGGGGGCGAGCATCCGCCCGAGATTCATCTGAGCTCGAACTACCCCCAGACGATCCTCGGCATGCTGCTGTTCATCGGCTCGGAGGCCATGCTCTTCGGCGCCTTCTTCGCCGCGCTGTTCTTCGTCCGCGTCGTCAACGAGGCGCCGCACTGGCCGCCGACCGGCTACCACCTGCCGGTCTTCGTCGCCGCCATGAACACGATCGTCCTCGTGACGTCGTCCTTCACCATGCACTGGTCGCTGGCGAGCATCAAGCGGAACAACCGCGTCGGCATGATCGCCGGTCTCTCGCTGACCGTGCTCATGGGCATCACCTTCGTCGGGACCCAGATCCGCGAGTACTCGCGAATCGGCTTCGCGCCGGGCGACAACGCCTTCGCATCGACCTTCTACGGCCTCACCGGCCTCCACGGCTTCCACGTGATCATCGGGCTGCTGCTGCTCATGTTCGCCCTGGTGCGGGGGCTGCGCGGCCACTACAGCGCCGAGCACCACCACGGTCTGGAGATCCCGGGGATCTACTGGCACTTCGTCGACGTGATGTGGATCATCGTGTTCATCACGGTCTACATCATCTGAGCGACCAGAAGCCCTCTCGGAATCCGCTCCAGCGTGAGGCTGACGCCTTCGCCCTCCTCATCTGGGTCGTGGCGGTCGCTCTCGTCGTTGCGCTGGCCGCGAAGTACGCTGGCGTCGCCGCCGCACTCCCTCTGCTCGCCGTTGGCGTTGCCGCCATCGTGCGCTTCTACTTCGGCGTGACGCCCGGTCGTGGCACGGCGCACCGCAAGCGCCGACCGTACCGCGGCCCGTCCACGAAGCGCCGACGCCACCGCGGCGAGTAGCGGTGGCCCTGCGTGGCGGCCGTCCCTGACCTTCTGACGGCGCGCCTACGGCTCGTCGCTGTCACCGCCGAGCTCCTGATCGCAGCGCTCGACGGCACGGCGCACCGGCTCGGCTACGAGCTGCCCGCCGGCTGGCTCGGCGACGAGGACGGTGACGCCAGCTTCTTCGCGCTGAAGCGCCGCCAGATCGCTGCAGACCCAGCCCAGGGCCAGTGGGTGCGCCTGCTTGTGCTGCGCGCCGCTGTCGGTGCGGGGGCGCCCACCTCTGACGCTGGGGCCGACGCTGGCGCTGATCCTGACGGCGCGGGAGTGAACCCCGGCTCCGCCATCGTCGTCGGGCACGCGGGCTTCCACGGGCAGCCTGGCGTCAATGGCGGTGCGACCCCGGGCGCGCTCGAGCTTGGGTACACGGTCTTCGAGCGCTGGCGCGGGCAGGGCCTGGCCCGTGAGGCCTGCGGTGCGCTTCTACGCTGGGCGCGGGCCGAGCATGGGGTCACGCACTTCTACGGCTCGACGAGCCCGGACAATGCCGCGTCTCGCCGCGTGCTGGCCCGGCTCGGTTTCAAGCAGACGGGCGAGCAGGGCGACGAGGAAGACGGGCTGGTGCTCGTGTTTGAGCTGCGCTACGAGCCGGCGTTTTCGGACACGAAGTCCGCAACAGCCGTGATCTGAGCGTCGCTCAGCGTGCCCTTGAACGGGGGCATGCCACCCTTGCCGTTGGTGACGCGATCCGTGACCAGCGCCTTATTTGGCTTGGTGCTGTCCAGATTCGGGCCGACTGCGCCTGTGGCGCCTGCCGCCTTCAGCGTGTGGCACGCAACACAGCCGGCGGAGGAAAAGAGCGCCTTGCCGTCGGTGTCGCCGCTCGCGTCGCTGCCGGAGGGCGTGCTGGCGTCGCTGTCGCTGCTCGCCTTGACAGGGAGACCGGCGACAGCGGTGACGTAGGCGGCAACGGCTTCACGATCGGCACCCGTGACGATGTCAGCAGCCATCTGCACGGTGGGCAGCGGACCATTGAGATGGACGTCGCGACCCTCAACGAAGAGGTCGCGGTCGGTCGGGTACTTCATCTGCTTGTTGACGACCTCGAAGATCGTCGACTCCTTGAAGCCCTGCTTGCGCAGCTCGACGAACGCGTCGTCGAGATTCGGGCCAGCGTTGCCGACCGCGCCGGCATCGGCCAGCACGTGGCACGCGGCGCACTTCGCAGTGAAGAGCTCCTTGCCCTTGGCCACATCGGCCTTGCGGTTACCGAGGCCGCCCGTGCCACAACCAGCGGCGACGAGGACGGCGGCGGTTGCTACGGCAGCTGCAATGAGTGTGTGCGTGCGACGCATCAGAAGGTGGCCACCGAGACGAGAGGGAGGACAGAGTCGATAGTGGTATCGAGAGTCACAGGCGCGGAGTCTAACGTGTCTAGTTACCGGATGTCGAAGGAACCTTCGACATCGTCGACGGGGCCGGCTGCAGCGACGTTAGCTGCGTCTGTACCGCCCCGGCGAGCGGGTCGTCCGGCGCAAGCTTGAGGAACGTCTTGAAGGAGGCGATCGCACCGGTCGTGTCACCCGTCTGCTGCTGCGCCTGGCCGAGCTGGACGAGCAGGCTTGCATCCTGCGGGTCGAGCACGACGAGCTTCTTGTAGACGCCGACCTGATCCGCGTACGCCGTGCTGATCTTCGTCGAGAGGTCGTTGATGCGAGCCGACTCGATCGACTGCACGGCCTGGACGGATGGGTCGATGCCAAGCGCCTTGCCGATCGGCGTCGTCGCATCGGGCAGGAACGTCGTGCCGGCGCCGAGCAGTGGGTACGCCTGCTTGATCTGCGCCTGCGTCGTGAGGCGCTGCGCGCGGCCGCCGTAGAGCGAGGCGAGCTCGAGCAGGGCGTCGGAATCCTTGGGCTTCAGCTGCGTGTACGTGACGAGCGGGGTGATCGCCTCGTCGGGGCGGCCCGCTGCCTGGTAGGCGGTCGCCAGGGCGCGGTAGGCGCTCGCGTCCTTGCCATTTGCAGTGACGAGCTTCTGGGCTTTGCGGATGCCCGGCGTGGACGACTTCGCGCCACCGCCACCGAAGATCCACGAGCCATTGAGCATGTCACCGAGGCCACTCGAGCCGGAGCCGACGCCGAAGAGCACGAAGCTGAGCATGAAGACGACGGCCAGGAAGACGAAGACCCACTTGGCGCGGCGCCGGATCCGCGAGAAGAACAGCTGATCCTCGAAGGACTTCGGCTGCTTGCCACGCGGCGGCTCGGGCCGCTTGGCGACCTCTGCTGCTCCCTCGGCCTTGGGGGCCGGATTCCGCTGTGCTCCTCCGCGTGCCATCTTTGCGCGTCGTAGCCTACCGACCCGAGCTGTCCCGCGTGGAATACCCCTCCCCCACCCAGCGTTCACCGACATGCGCGGCCGCTGCGACCCGGGACAGCGTGGGCGGCGGTCCGGGTAGAATCTGGCCGAAACTTAGACAAGAATCGGCTTCCGACGTATCGGAGAGGAATCCCGCAACGTGGCACTCCTGGAACTGAAGAACCTGCACGTCGCACTCGAGGACGGCACCCCGATCGTCAAGGGCGTCGACCTCCGGATCGACGCGAACGAGGTTCACGCGATCATGGGGCCGAACGGCTCGGGCAAGTCGACCCTCGCCCATGCCCTGATGGGTCATCCCGCCTACCAGATCACCGGGGGCCAGATCCTGCTCGACGGCGAGGACGTGACCGAGCTCGCGGCCAACGAGCGTGCGCAGCGCGGCATCTTCCTGGCGTTCCAGTACCCGCACGCGATTCCCGGCGTCACGGTCACCAGCTTCCTGCGCAGCGCTCTCAACGCGGTCCGCAAGGCGAAGAACGGCGGCGTCGACAACCCGATCCCGATCCCGGAGTTCCGCAAGGAGCTGCTCGCCCAGATGGAGCGGCTCGAGGTGTCGCGCGAGATGGCGCAGCGCTACCTCAACGACGGGTTCTCGGGCGGCGAGAAGAAGCGCATCGAGATCCTGCAGATGGCGATGCTCAAGCCGCGCATCGCGGTGCTCGATGAGACCGACTCCGGTCTCGACATCGACGCGCTGCGCATCGTCGCCGGGGGCGTCCAGCAGCTGGTCGGCCCCGAGATGGGCGCCCTGGTGATCACGCACTACCAGCGCATCCTCAACTACATCACCCCGGACTTCGTGCATGTCTTCGTCGACGGTCGGATTGTCGAAGAGGGCGGCGCGGAGCTGGCCCACAAGCTCGAGGCCGAAGGCTACGCGGCATTCCTGCCGCAGCCGGCCTAGTGGAAGGGAGTCTCAGCGCATGAGCACGAACGAGACCGAGGTCGTCGCGGGGATCCGCAGCGATTACAAGTACGGCTTCCACGAGGAAGAGAACTACTCGTTCAAGTCGCAGCGGGGCCTCAGCCGCGAGGTCGTCGAGGCCATCTCGGCCCACAAGAGCGAGCCGGCGTGGATGCTGAAGGCGCGCCTGAAGGCGCTCGACTACTTCTATGCGCGCCCGCTGCCGGACTGGGGCGGCAACGTTGCCGAGATCGACTTCGACAACATCTACTACTACATCAAGCCGATCGAGAGCCAGGTCAAGTCCTGGGAAGATCTCCCGCCGGAGATCAAGAACACCTGGGACAAGCTGGGCATCCCCGAGGCCGAGCGGAAGTTCCTCGCCGGCGTCGGCGCGCAGTACGAGTCCGAGGTGATCTACCACTCGCTGAAGAAGAACCTCGAGGACCAGGGCGTCATCTTCCTGGACATGGATGGCGCGCTGCGCGACCACGAGGAGCTCGTCAAGCAGTACTTCGGCACGATCATCCCGGCGAACGACAACAAGTTCTCGGCCCTGAACACGGCCGTCTGGTCGGGTGGCTCGTTCATCTACGTGCCACCGGGCGTGCGCATCGAGCAGCCGCTGCAGGCGTACTTCCGCATCAACGCGGAGAACATGGGCCAGTTCGAGCGGACGCTGATCATCGTCGACGAGGACGCCTACGTGCACTACGTCGAGGGCTGCACCGCGCCGATCTACTCGTCCGACTCGCTGCACTCCGCGGTCGTCGAGATCGTCGTCAAGCCGCGTGGCCGCTGCCGCTACACGACCATCCAGAACTGGTCGAACAACGTCTTCAACCTCGTCACCAAGCGTGCCGTGGCCTACGAGGACGCGACCATGGAGTGGGTCGACGGCAACCTCGGCTCCAAGCTGACGATGAAGTACCCGGCCGTCTGGCTAATGGGCGAGCGCGCCCACGGTGAGATCCTGTCGATCGCCTTCGCGGGCACGGGTCAGCACCAGGACGCCGGCGGCAAGGTCGTCCACGTCGCGCCGAACACCTCCTCGGTGATCACCTCCAAGTCGATCTCCAAGGACGGCGGGCGCGCCGGCTACCGCGGGCTGCTCGAAGTCGCCAAGGGCGCGCACGGCTCGAAGTCGAAGGTCGTCTGCGACGCGCTGATCCTCGACGGGGACTCGCGCTCGGACACCTACCCGTACATCCAGGTGGACGAGAACAACGTCGAGCTGGGCCACGAGGCGACCGTCTCGAAGATCGGCGAGGAGCAGCTCTACTACCTGATGAGCCGCGGCCTCAATGAGGCGGAGGCCTCCGCGATGATCGTCTCGGGCTTCATCGAGCCGATCACCAAGGAGCTGCCGCTCGAGTACGCCGTCGAGATGAACCGGCTGATCCAGCTGCAGATGGAGGGCTCGGTTGGCTAGCCCCGCGGGCCTCTCGCGGGCCACCGCCGCCGCACGCTACGCCGAGCTGCCGGCCCCGACCACCAAGGATGAGGCCTGGCGCTTCACCGATCTCGCAGGGTTCGACCCGGCCGCCTTCGCGGCGTCCGGGCCGGGCACTGCGGTCACGCCCGACCCGATGCTGGACATCGCGGTCACGGCCGTGGCGACGATCACCGAGGCCGGCCTTGTCATCGAGCGGGCGCCGGAGGGCATCACGTTCGCGCCGCTGCCCGCGGATCACGCGCTGCTCGGCTCGCTCGTCGGGGCCGAGGAGAAGTTTGCCGCGCACAACGCCGCCGAGTGGCAGAGCGGACTGCTCGTCCATGTCGGCAAGGACGTCGTGCTGGACGCGCCGCTCTACGTGAAGGTCGTCAACACGGTGCAGGGCGGGACGCTCTTCTTCCGCATGCTCGTCATCGCCGACCCGGGCTCGAAGTTCACGCTGATCGAGGAGTACTCGTCGGTCTCGCCCGAGCTGTCGAGCTACACGAACGCGGTGGTCGAGCTGTTCGTCGAGCAGAACGCCAAGCTCGAGTACGTCTCGATCCAGAACCTCTCGCAGCAGACCTGGCACTTCGCCTCGCACCACGGCAAGGTCGGCCGCGACGCCGAGCTCGACTGGGTTGCCGGTGGCTTCGGCTCGAAGAAGGGCAAGGTGCGCATCCAGAACGATCTGGCCGCGCCCGGCGCCACCTCGCGTGTGACCGGGGCGTACTTCGCCGACGGCGAGCAGCACCTCGACTACGACACCTTCCAGGAGCACGCCGCCCCGAACACGACCTCGGACTTCGCCTTCAAGGGCGCGCTCCGCGATAGCGCCTCGACGGTGTGGCGCGGCATGATCCGGGTCGAGAAGGAAGCGCAGAAGACCGACGCGTACCAGCAGAACCGCAACCTCCTGCTGTCGAAGGAGGCCCACGCCGATTCGATCCCGGGCCTCGAGATCATGGCCAACGACGTGCGCTGCACCCACGGTGCGACGCTCGGCCAGGTCGACCGCGACATGCTCTTCTACCTGATGGCTCGTGGCCTCTCGCACCACGAGGCCGAGCGGCTGATCGTCCGGGGCTTCTTCCAGGACGTGCTCGACCGCATCGAGATCGAGCCGGTGCGCAACGCGCTCGGCGACGCGCTCGAGAACCGCATCCCGCAGTAGCTGCCGCTACCGGAAGATCCCGATCAGGGCGCTTCCGGCAACGACGAGGGCCGCGCCTGCGAACAGGCGCGGCCCGATCAGCTCGCTGCGCCGCAGGAAGAGCGCCGACAGCACGACGCCGAACAGCGTCTCGGTGGCGACGATCGGCGAGACGACGCTGACCCTGCCGTGCGCGTACGCCTCGAACAGCGTCACGTAGGAGACGCCGAAGACGAGGCCGCAGGGCACGAAGACCAGGGTGCCGCGGCGGAAGAGTAGGCGCGGGTCGCGCTCCGGCGTCGCGATGAGGGCGACGACCGTGCCGGCCGCCAGCGAGACGACGACGGCCAGCGTCGGCGAGAGCTGCTCTCCGGAGAGCTTCCAGCGCGTCACGTTGTCGCGCGCTGCGAACAGCGACATGCAGCCGGCGGCCAGCACCACGCCGATCCAGCGGAAGCTCGCCGGGCGGCTGCGCTCGAACACGACCGCCAGGCCGCCGAGCACGATCAGCACGGTGCCGACGATCAGGCCCGCTTGCACCGGCTCGTCGAGGGCGACGAGCGCGATCACGACGGCCACCAGCGGCGCCATCCCGAACACGACGACGGTGCGTGACGCGCCTGCCGCGCGCACCGCGCGCGTGTAGAAAACACCGGCGAGACCGGGCGCCAGCGCGCCTGCCACGGCGATCCAGGCAAGCGCCCGCAGGTCGGCGTTGCCCCAGCTGCCGATCGACGGCAGCGCCGCGACGAGACCGACGAGCAGGGCCGCTCCGACCATCACCAGGGCGCCGAGCCCCGGCGCGTCGGAGCGCTGCAGCGCGATGCGCATCATCACGGTCAGCGCCCCGAAGAGCGACGCCGAGATCAGGGCCAGCAGGATTGCCACGGCGCGAGCCTAGCCGCAGGAACCCCTCGGCTACGATGGCCCTATGACTGTCACCCCCCAGCGGATCCTCGATGTCGAGGCCGTCCGGGCCGATTTCCCCTTCCTCGAGGAGTTCGTCGACGGACGTCCGTTCGCCTTCCTCGACTCGGCTGCGAGCGCGCAGAAGCCGCGCCAGGTGATCGACGGGCTGGCCGACTTTTACCGCCACTCCTACGCGAACGTGCATCGCGGCGTCTACGCACTGGCCGACCGCGCAACCGCCGGCTACGAGGACGCCCGCGAGAAGGTGCGCGCCTTCCTCAATGCCGCCTCCGAGCGGGAGATCATCTTCACGCGCGGCACCACCGAGGGCATCAACCTGGTCGCCTACGCCTGGGGGCTCGATAACCTCGGCCCCGGCGATGTCGTCGTAGCAACCGACCTCGATCATCACTCCAACTTCGTGCCCTGGCAGTACATCGCCGGGCGCTCCGGCGCCACCTTCGCCACGATCCCCGTCGACGACGCGGGCGACCTCGTGCTGGAGGAGCTCGATCGGATCGCCGGGCTCGGGCGGATCAAGGTGGTGGCCGCGGGCTGGGTCTCGAACGCGCTCGGCACGGTGAACCCGGTCGAGCTGCTCGTCGCGTGGGCGAAGGAGCACGGCGCGATCTCGGTGATTGACGCCGCGCAGGCCGCACCGCATCGCGCCATCGACGTCCAGGCCCTCGGCTGCGACTTCCTCGCCCTGTCGGCGCACAAGCTGTGCGGGCCGACCTCGGTGGGCGCCCTCTACGGGCGGGCCGAGCTGCTGGAGCGGATGAGCCCCTTCCAGCTGGGCGGTCACATGATCCGTCAGGTGCGCCACGACCGCACCACCTGGGGTGAGCTGCCCGCGAAGTTCGAGGCCGGCACCGCGTCGATCGTCGAGGCGGTCGGCTTCGGCCTGGCGATCGACTACCTCCAGGACATCGGCCTGGACGCGATCGAGGCGCACGAGCACGCGTTGGTCGAGTACGCGCTGGAACGGCTGCCCGAGGTGCCGGGCATCACGCTGTACGGCCCGCCCGCCTCGCGCCGGGCCGGGGTCGTCGCGTTCAACCTTGGCGACATCCACCCGCACGATGTCGCGCAGGTGCTCGGCTTCGAGGGCGTCTGCATCCGCGCCGGCCATCACTGCACGCAGCCGCTGCTGCGGCGCCTCGACCTCGCCGCGACCAATCGGGCGAGCTTCTACCTTTACACGACCCGCGCCGAGATCGACCGGCTCGTCGACGGGCTCCACCTCGTGTCAGGAAAGCTGGGTTGATGAGCGAGTTCGACCAGATGTACCGCGAGGTCATCCTCGACCACTACAAGAGCCCCCGCCACCACGGGTCCCTCGATCCCTGCGACGCGCAGGCCGAGGGTCAGAACCCGCTCTGCGGCGACGAGGTGGTGATCAGTCTCCGCTTCGCTGCCGACGGCGACACGATTGCCGACATCGGCTTCAGCGGCCGCGGCTGCGCGATCAGCCAGGCTGCCACGTCGATGCTCACCGAGCTCGTCATCGGGAAGTCGGCCACCGAGGTGGCACAGTTGCCGAAGGAGACGCTGTTGGACGAGATCGGGATCCCGCTGACGCCCGCGCGCCTGAAGTGCGCCCTGCTCGGCCTCGGCGTGCTGAAGGTGGCGCTGCACCGTGCCAAGGGGACGCCGCTGCCCAAGGAGTGGGCCGGCCTGGACGATCTGGGCCTGCGCTGATGGCCGATTTCCGCGTCTGCGCGCTGGCCGAGCTGGCCCCCGGCACGATGAAGGTGATCCGCCCCGCACCCGACCTGCCGATCGGCGTCTTCAACGCCGGTGGCGAGCTGTTCGCCATCGAGGATCGCTGCTCGCACGACGACGGCCCGCTGTGCGAGGGCGACTGGGACCCGGATGACTGCACCGTCGTCTGCCCGCGCCACGGCTCGAACTTCTCGCTGCGCACCGGCAAGGCCGTGACGCTGCCCGCCTACATCCCGGTGGACACCTATCCCGTGAAGGTCGTCGACGGCGACGTCGTGGTGGAGCTGCCCGCGTGATCGACGAGCGTGTCAGCGCCGTCCTGGCGCGCCTCGAGGCCGAGGCTGCCGCCGAGCGCGAGGCCGGGCTGCCCTCCGCGCAGCGCGGCCGCCAGGTGGCCCGCACCACCGGGCAGTTCCTCTTCTCGCTCGCCGTCTCGGGGAAGTCGAACGAGATCCTCGAGATCGGTGGCTCGCGCGGCTACTCGACGATCTGGCTGGCCGCCGGCGCCCGTGTCCTGGGCGGCCGCGTCGTCTCGCTGGAGGCCGACCCCGCGAAGTGCGCCGCCTGGCGCCGCAACATCGAGGAGGCCGGCCTCGAGGAGTGGGCCGAGCTGCTCGAGGGCGACGCGCACGCCACGCTCAGCGAGCTCGACGAGCCGTGGGACATGGTCTTCCTCGATGCCGAGAAGGACGACTACGAGGCGCTCTACGGCCTCGTGCGGCCCTCGCTGGAGCCGGGCGCCGTCATCGTCGCCGACAACATCCTCTCGCACCCCGAGCCGCTGGCGCAGTACGCCGCCGCCCGGCAGGCAGATCCGACCCTCGAGAGCGTCACGCTGCCGCTCGACCGCGGCCTCGAGGTCAGCTCCGTCCTCCGGGCGCGCTAGAACCTGCGCAACCGCGGAAAGGAGGTGGTCCGAACGTGAGTGACAGTACGGGCAGTGGAGGTACCAGCCAGTAGGGGCGTGCCCCTGACCCTACGGGGAAACCGCCTAGCCAGCGTTGGGGCTCGCGACGTCGCGCCGCCGTTCGTGAGACGGCCGGAAGCGTCCCTACTAGACCCGGCTGCTACCGGAATCGAGGGCCCGTTCGCGGGCCCTCATTCTCTTCGCCTGCCGCCATGTTGCGCCGCGTTAAGAGCTTTGAAGACGGTGTTGGCAGTGGCTCCCGCTCTGCTACCTCTATGACCCTATGACCTCCCGCCGCCTCGTCCCCCTCGCCGCAGCCGCCGCTGCCGTCGGCGCTCTGGCCGCTGCCGCTGCCGGTGGCGCAGTGGCCGCTCCTGCCCGCACGGTCGCTCCTGCCCCCACGCTGCTCGCCGCCCTCGAGAACCAGTACGTCCAGGTCGTGAAGCGCGTCGCACCGGCCGTTGTCCAGATCGAGACGGCGGACGGCCTCGGCTCCGGCATCGTCTACGACGGCAAGGGCCACATCGTCACCAACGCCCACGTCGTCGGCACCGCCACCACGTTCACCGTCACGTTTGCCAACGGGCGCCGCTACACCGGCAAGCTCGTCGGCAGCTTCCCCGCCAACGACCTTGCGGTGATCTCGATCCCGGTCAAGCCTGCGCCCGCCGTCTTCGCGGACAGCGCCAGGCTCCAGGTGGGAGCGATCACGCTGGCTGTCGGCAACCCGCTCGGCCTGTCGAGCTCTGTCACCGACGGCATCGTCAGCGCGCTCGGCCGCACCGGCCAGGAGGGCAACGGCATCTCGCTGCCCAACCTCATCCAGACGAGCGCCGCGATCAACCCGGGCAACTCCGGCGGCGCGCTCGTGGACATCCAGGGCCGCGTCATCGGGATCCCCACGCTCGGCGCGTCAAACCCCGAGTACGGCGGCACTCCCGCCTCCGGCATCGGCTTCGCGATCCCGTCCAACGACGTGCGCCGCATCGCCGATCAGCTGATCAAGTTCGGCAAGGTCGTCAGCTCGGGGCGGGCCTACCTGGGCATCCGCATCGCGACGATCACGACCGGCGGCGTGATCGTGACGAGCCTCGAGACGGGTGGCCCGGCTGCGAAGGCGGGCGTCGCCGTCAACGAGGTGATTGCCGCGGTCGCCGGCAAGCCGACACCGACCGTGGACGATCTGTCGGCGGTGCTCGCGGGCCTCAAGCCGGGACAGGCTGCAAAGGTCGAGCTCGTCACGCCCGAGGGTGCCAAGCGCACCGTGTCGGTGACGCTCGGCCAGCTGCCCGGGAGCTGAGGCTAGGAGCCGGAGCCCGGGTTGAAGTTCTGCCAGTAGCGGCTCGGCGTCGGGCCGCGCTGGCCCTGGTACTTCGAGCCGAGGCCGGAGGTGCCGTACGGCGTGCGCGCGGGCTCCGAGAGCTCCATGAAGGAGAGCTGGCCGATCTTCATGCCGTGGTAGATCGTGATCGGCAGGGTGGCCACGTTCGAGAGCTCGAGCGTCACGTGGCCGTCCCAGCCCGGGTCGATGAAGCCGGCGGTGGAGTGGATCAGCAGGCCGAGCCGGCCGAGGGAGCTCTTGCCCTCGAGGCGCGCCACCAGGTTGTCGGGCAGCGTCACGCGCTCGAGCGTCGAGCCCAGCACGAACTCGCCGGGGTGCAGGATGAACGGCCGGTCATCATCGATCTCGACGAGGCTCGTCAGCTCTGGCTGCTCCTGCTTGACGTCGATGTACGGGTACAGCGAGTTGTTGAACACGCGGAAGTAGCGATCCACGCGCACGTCCACGCTGGACGGCTGCAGCAGCTTCGCGTCGTACGGGTCGATGCCGATGCGGCCCTCGCCGATGAGACGCTCGATCGTGACGTCGGAGAGCACCATGGCGCGATTCTATGTGGCTCGGCGTGGGGGCAGGGGCGGCACACGCAACCCCTGCCCACGCTCCGGTCTACACCAGCGCGAACGTGACGCTGATGGTCGCCGTGATCTCCGAGGAGCCGGCCTCGACCGGGGTCGAGTCGAGGGCTGCGGCCTTCGCCATCGTTGCGCCGTAGAAGACCGGCTGCGACGCGCTCTGCTCGACGATCGTGATCGCCTTGCCGAGGCTGAGGCCGCCCGCCTGGGCGAGCCGCGTGGCCTTCGCCTTGGCGTCGGCGAATGCGGCCTGCAGCGCCTGGCGGTAGACGGCGTTCTCGTTGGCTACCTGGAACTGCGGGCCGTTGACGCCATCGGCGCCGGCCTCGACCGCCGCATCGACGATGTCGCCGGTGCTGGCTGCCTGGCGCACCCTGGCTGTGACCGAGTTGCTGGCGTCGTAGCCGATGACTGCGGTGCCGTCGCTGTTGCTGCGCGCGCCGAGCGAGACCTGGGCCGTGCGCAGGTCGGCGGCCTTGATGCCGGCGGCCTTCAGCGCGGCGATGACCTTGCGCAGCTCGTTGCCATTGCCCTTGAGGGCGTCGCGGGCGGTGGCGGCACGGGTCGTCAGCGAGAACGTCCAGACGGCGATATCCGGCGTTGCGCTGACGCTGCCGCTGCCGTTGACCGTGATCTGCGGTGCTGCGGTGGTGACCGTCTCGGCACTCTTGTCCCCCGCGCCCCAGGCCGGGACTGCGACGATGGCAGCGACCGTGCCGACCGCCGCGACAAGCTTGATCTTCCTGCTGATCCTCATGGCTCGAACTCTCCCTTCTCTGTGTCTCCTCGACACTATGACCGGCGGTGCCGTGCAGAAGTTCCCGCCGTGCTGATCGACGACGATCGCGACCTGGCGAGACGGGCCAGCCGCGGCGACCTCGTGGCCTTCGAGCTCCTCGTGGAGCGCCACCAGGCCCGTCTGACGACGCTGGCCGGCCGCCTCCTTGGCTCGCACGCCGACGCCGCCGACGCCGTCCAGGAGACCCTGGTGCGCGCCTGGCTGGCGCTGCCGCGCTTCCGCGGTGACGCCCGCTTCTCGACGTGGGTCACGCGCATCTGCCTGAACGCGGTGCACGACCAGCGCGAGCGGCGCGGTGCTCTGGCCGACGCCGACGCGCCGGAAGCGATCGATCCGCGCGACGGCTTCGCGGCGAGCGAGCTGAGCGGCGAGCTGCAGCGCGCCCTCGCCGCGCTCGACGACAGCTTCCGCGAGGCGGTGGTGCTCTACGACCTGCTGGGCTGCTCGTACCTCGAGGTCGCCACGCTGACCGGCGTGGCTGAGGGGACTGTCAAGTCGCGCATCTATCGCGGCCGGGCCGAGCTGGCGCGGCTGCTCTCCGCAAGTGGCGGTGCGGGCGACGCAGGCCCGGGAACTTCCCCGGGCGAGG
>CANNRA010000024.1 GCA_947507735.1 Actinomycetota bacterium | reverse complement strand
GCGGGCCGCGCGTGTCGACGATGTGGGCGCCGTGCGTCTTGCCCTCGCGCAGGTGCTTGGCGGTCAGCCAGTTGGCGATGGCGTCGTCCTCGGCATGCGCGATGGCGAGGCCGCCCTGCCTGGCCACCTCGTTGTAGACGCCCCAGATGTGGCCGTCGTCCGACATCCAGCCATAGGTGGTGAGGCACTTGATCGTCGGGATGCCGCCGCGGATCACCTCGCCGATCTCCTCAATCACCTCGAAGCTCGGGTTGGCCGAGAGCAGCGCGTGGAACGAGTAGTCGACCGCCATCGTGCCGGCGGCCGACGCCTTGCGCTCCTCGACGGTCTGCACCAGCGACGCGTCGCCCTCGTGGAAGACCTGGTCGATCACCGTGGTGGTTCCGCCCCACGCCGGCGCCACCGAGTACTTGCGGTCTTCCGAGCGCACTGCGGCAAAGCCCATGTCGTAGTGGACGTGCGGATCGACGCCGCCCGGCACGACGAAGCAGCCGGTTGCATCGATCGTTCGCTTCGCGCCCTGCGCTGCGAACGAGCCGGGCGCACCCAGCGCGGCGATCGTGCCACCGGTCACTGCGACGTCCAGCTTCTCCACGCTCGTCGGCGTGACGACCGTTCCACCCTGCACCACGAGATCGAAAGTCATGGCGGGAGCCTAACGCGGAGCGCTACAGTCGTCATCCGATGACCGCCGACGACCACTCCCAGCGCGACAGCGTCGCCCCGCAGGTCGACCCGGCCAACGACTACATCGCCATCCTGACGCCCGAGACGGCGCTCGATCCGGCAACGACCTGCCTCGTCATCGTCGACCTGCAGTACGCGACCGGCTCGCGCGACCACGGCCTCGGGCTGCTGCTCGCCGAGCAGGGGAAGCTCGAGCACGCCGAGTACCGCTTCTCGCGCATCGAAGAGGTCGTGCTGCCCAACACGCTGCGCCTGCTCGACTTCTGCCGGGCGAACGGCGTGCGCGTCGTCCATCTCACCTACGGCTCCGAGGTCGAGGACTTCTCCGACCTGCCGCTGCACGTCCGCGAGGTCTGCCGGGCGACGCGCAACCGCGAGGGCCTGCGCGAGCACGAGATCAACGACCTCGTCAAGCCGACCGGGAACGAGCGCGTCTTCAACAAGCTCGGCGCAAGCGGCTTCAACTCGACCGCGCTCGAGCTCGTGCTGCGCGTCTACGGCGTGGACACGCTGCTCTTCTGTGGCGTCTCGACCAACATGTGCGTCGAGAGCACCGTGCGCGATGCGGCCGACCGCGCCTTCCGCTGCGTTGTCGTCGAGGACTGCTGCGGCGGCGATGCCCAGCACACGCACGACGCCTCGATCACCGTGATGCAGCGCCTCTTCGCGACCGTCGACTCGACCGACGGCGTGATCGGCAGGCTCGCGGCTGCCACGCGCTGATGTGGCGCCTCGACGCCGACCTGCGGTTCACCCGCGCTATCGTCGCGCGTCGGCTGCGGTAGACACCGCTACCCTGCCGCCTGCCTGATCGCCGCAGCACCGGCCCCGGGAATGACAGAGGCCCCGCTCGCGCAGGGCCTCGTCTTCGATCGGGGCGGCCGGATTCGAACCGACGACCTCTTGACCCCCAGTCAAGCGCGCTACCAAGCTGCGCCACGCCCCGTCGGGCGGAAGGGTACCGGAACCCGGCGGCCCTCGACCGCAGGAGCTACGAGGTCGGCTCGCCGTCGCGCAGGCGCTTGTACAGCCTGTCGACGAGCTCCGGCATCGCCTCGAGCCGCTCGGTGATCGCGCGGATCCGGATCTCGAGGAAGTGCTCGGGCTCGACGCCGAGCGCCGCAGAGAGCTGAGCAACGACCTCGTTGGCGGGCACCGGCCGGTTGCCGTGCACCACGTGGTTGAGATAGCCGGCCGAGAGGCCTGACTTTTCGGCGAGACCTCGGTAGGTGACACCGGTCTCCTCCATCAGGCGTTCCACCGTGGCGCCGAATGGCTCCTCGCTGTAGCGCCTGCGCTTCGCCATCTAGAGCAGCTCCCCCACCCGGGCGGCGACCTCGCCGGCTGCGACGCGGCTCTCCTCGCCTGTGTCGCGCGACTTGACGTCGACGGCGCCGTCCTCGAGAGTCTTCTTGCCAACGGTGATGCGCACCGGGCAGCCGAGCAGGTCGGCGTCGGCGAACTTCTCGCCGGGCCGCTTGTCGCGGTCGTCGAGCAGCACCTGGTGGCCGGCGGCCTCGAGTGCGGCAGCGACCTCGTCGGCGATGGCGACGACCTCGGGGCCGGCGGCGGTCATCGAGACGACGTGGACGTGCCACGGCGCAACCGAGGCGGGCCACTTGATGCCCTTCTCGTCGTTGCGCTGCTCGATGACAGCGGCCATGGTGCGAGCCGGGCCGATGCCGTAGCTGCCCATCACGAGCGGCGTCAGCTCGCCGGCCTCGTTGAGGTACTGGGCGCCGAGCGGCACCGAGTAGCGCGTGCCGAGCTTGAAGATGTTGCCGACCTCGATCGCAGGCTCGACGCGCAGCGTGCCGCTGCACTTCGGGCAGCCCTCGCCGGCCGAGACCTCGCGGATATCGGCGAAGGTGGCCTGGAAGTCACGGCCGGCCTCGACGCCGAGCAGGTGCCAGCCGTTGCGGTTCGCGCCCGCGACGTAGGAGCCTTCGCGCAGCGTCGCGTCGGCGATGATCGGGATCGTCACCCCCACCGGGCCGAGCGAGCCGCCGTCGGCGCCGAACGCCTCGCGGATCTCGTCGGGCTGGGCCGGGCGGAACTCGCCGCCGAGCGCCTTCTGCAGCTTCAGCTCGTGCAGGCGATGGTCGCCGCGGACGAGTCCGAGCACGACCTTGCCGTCGGGACCGACGACCGGCATTGCCTTCGACGTCGTGCGCGGGTCGATGCCGAGCAGGGCAGCGAGCGCCTCGATCGTCGTTGCGTTCGGGGTCTCGATCTCCTCGGGCTTCGCCCGCGAGGGCGGGAAGTCGGGCTGCGTGGCGACCGACGTGGCGACCTCGACATTCGCCGAGTAGTCGCAGCGGTCGCACAGCGCGACGTCGTTCTCGCCGGCGTCGCAGGGCGCGAGGTACTCGTGCGCCATGGAGCCGCCCATCAGGCCGACGTCGCTCTCGCACTCGTAGACCTCGACGCCGCAGCGGTCGAAGATGCGGCGGTACGCCTCGGCGTGCTTCGTGTAGGAGACGTCCAGGCCCTCGGCGTCGCGATCGAAGGAGTACGAGTCCTTCATGATGAACTCGCGGACGCGCAGGAGGCCGGCGCGCGGACGGGGCTCATCGCGCGCCTTCGTGCCAAAGTGGTACCAGATCTGCGGCAGCTGCTTGTACGAGTTGAGCTCGGCCGCGTGGAAGGTGATCGTCTCCTCGTGCGTCATGGCGAGCACGAAGGGCCGCTCGTTGCGATCGTTGAGCTTGTAGAGCTCGCTCAGGCCGTAGCGGCCCGTCTTCTGCCAGAGCTCGGCCGGCGTGAGCAGCGGCATCAGCATCTCCTGGCCGCCGATCGCATCCATCTCCTCGCGGATGACCTGCACCACCTTCTGGTGGACGCGCCAGCCGGCGGGCAGGAAGCTGTAGAGGCCGGCGCCGACCTGGCGCACGAGCCCGGCGCGCAGCAGCAGGCGGTGGCTCGCGGCCTCCGCCTCGGCGGGATCGTCGCGAAGCGTTGGCAGGAAGAGCTGTGAGGCGCGAGTCGGCATGTGGCGCGAAAGCCTACCCCGGCAGGGCAGCCGCGCGTGCACGGTGCCGCTAGTCGAGCGGGATGGCTGACATCTCGGCCATCGCCAGCGCGGCCGACTTGGCCATCTTCAGGCGCTTCGGCCGGGGCATGCCATCGGCGATCCAGCGGTCGATCTCGGCGAACAGCTCGTCGATCAGCGTCTCGGAGTCGACCTTCTTCAGCACGCGGCCGTGCGCGTAGACGAAGCCGACGTCGCGGCCACCGGCGATGCCGAAGTCGGCGTCACCTGCCTCGCCCGGGCCGTTGACGGCGCAGCCGAGCACGGCGACCTCGAAGGCCTCCGGGTACCGCTTGAGCCGCGTCTCAACCTCGATGGCGAGGCTCTCGACGCCGACGTTGTCGCGGCCGCACGACGGGCACGAGATGAGGATCGGGCCGCGCTCGCGCAGGTGCAGCGCCTTGAGGATGTCGAAGGCGACCTCGATCTCCTTGACCGGGTCGGCAGTGAGCGAGACGCGGATCGTGTCGCCGATGCCGTCGATCAGCAGCGCGCCCATGCCGGCAGCGCTCTTGATGGCGCCCGTGGCAGGCGGACCGGCCTCGGTAACGCCGAGGTGCAGCGGGTAGTCGACCTTGTCGGCCAGCATCCGGTAGGCGTGGATCATCGTCGGCACGTTGCTCGACTTGACCGAGATCTTGAAGTTGTGGAAGTTCAGCTTCTCGAGCAGGCGCACCTCCTCGAGGGCGGCCTCGACGAGCGCCTCGGCCTGGTTGCGCTGCGCCAGCTCATCGAGGTGCTTCGGCAGCGAGCCGGAGTTGGCGCCGATGCGCATGGGGATGCCGGCCTTCTTGGCGGCCTCGACCACGAGCGCAACCTTGTCGTCGCCGCCGATGTTGCCGGGGTTGATGCGCACGCCGGCGACGCCCGCGTCGATCGCCTTCAGCGCGAGGCTCGCGTTGAAGTGGATGTCGGCGATCACCGGGATCGGCGAGAGCTTGACGATCTTCGCGAGCGCGAGCGCGTCCTCGGTCTTGGGCACAGCGCAGCGCACGATCTCGCAGCCGGCCGAGGCCAGCGCGGCGATCTGCGCCACCGTCGCCGCGACGTCGTGCGTCTTCGTCAGGGTCATCGACTGGACGCGGACCGGAGCCCCGCCGCCGATGGTGACGCCGCCTACGCTGATCTGCCGTGTCGTCCGCATACGGCCGCGGATTGTATCCAGGCCCCCGGTCGTGCCGTCGGGCCCGGACAGATCAGCCGGCTCCGCCGCCGACATCGTTGCTGAGTCCGATGAAGAAGAGCAGCAGCACGAGCGCGATGCCGACGAAGGAGATCTTCGCGTAGGCCTCCTTGGCAAAGGCCCGGCCGCGCACCCTCTCGATCAGCGAGACCGCGATGTGACCGCCGTCCAGCGGCAGCAGCGGCAGCAGGTTGAGCAGACCGAGCGACAGGCTGATGAAGGCCAGCAGCGTCACGTACTGCTCCCACCCTGCCGAGGCCGCCTGTGCGGACGCGCGGACGATGCCGACGGGGCTCGAGACCTGGTCGCGGCCCTTCTGGTGGATCAGGTTGCCGAGCGAGCGGCCGGTGTCGCGGCTGACGAAGCCGATCGCCTTGACGGCGCGCCAGGCTGCCTCGCCCGCCGGGTAGCCCGTATCCTCGAGCCCGATGCCGAGCCGGTAGGCCCCGGAGAGGAGGATCGGGCGCACGGCGGGCAGCGCGACGCGGCTGTCGGCACGGCGCACGACGAGGGCGAGCGGCTGGCCCTGCGAGCCGGTGATCGCCACGCGCAGCGTGTCGCCGTCGGGAGTCGGGCGGCCATTCACCGAGACGATCCGGTCGCCCGGTCGAATCCCGGCTGCGGCTGCGGGCGACTGCACCTGCTTCGCGGCGACGGTGATCGTCGGGTCAACAGCCTGGATGCGGTTCGTGGCCGGGCCGAGCGAGACCATGAAGACGACCCAGAAGAGCAGGCCGGCGACGATGAAGTTGGCGCCGGGCCCCGCGACGATCACCGCGACGCGGCGCCAGGTGGCGGCGCGCCAGTAGGCATCGGCGGCGCAGGCGTCGCCGATGTCGGAGAAGCCGCGGTCGGCGGCCTTGGCTGCAGCAGGTCCGAGGTCGGCGCGGGCAACCATCGCCTGGGCCTCGGCGAGAGCGGCGGTGGCGGCTGCGTAGTCCTCGACGGCAACAGCGTGCTTCACCTCGCCCAGCGGCCGCGCCAGCCCGGGCAGCTCCCGCACCGCCGGCCCGAACAGGTCGTCGACGTCGGCGGCGGCCGGCCGGTGCATCCCCGGAATCTTCACGTAGCCGCCAAGCGGGATCGTGCCGATGCCGTACTCGATGCCCTTGCGCGTCGTCTTGACGAGCGCCGGCGGGAAGCCGAGATAGAACTTGCGCGGGCTCATGCCCACGGCGCGGGCCACGAAGAAGTGGCCGGCCTCGTGGATCAGGATGAGCGCCGCGAGCCCGAGGATGGCGACGACGAAGTTCACGCTGCTCCCGCTCCCACGAGGGCTGCGGCGATACGGCGCGCCTCGGCGTCGGCGGCGTAGAGATCGTCAAGGTCGCGCGCCGGTGCGCCGCTGACCGTGGCCAGCACGTGCTCGGCGGTGTCGGCGATGGCGAGGAAGTCGAGCCTGCCGTCGAGGAACGCCGCCACGGCGACCTCGTTGGCGGCATTGAAGGCTGCGGGTGCCGTGCCGCCTCGCTCCCCCGCGGCGCGAGCGTGCGCCAGCATCGGGAACGCGTCGAGGTCGGGCGCGGCGAACTCGAGCGTCAGGCCCGACGCGAAGTCGAGCGGACGGATCGGCGTGGCAGCGCGCTCCGGGTAGGTGAGCGCGTAGGAGATCGGCACGCGCATGTCGGGGTAGCCGAGGTGCGCGAGCGTCGCCCCGTCGCGGTAGCGCACCAGCGAGTGGACGATCGAGGTCGGATGCACCGTGACGTCGATCTGGCTGTACGGCACGCCGAAGAGATAGTGCGCCTCGATCACCTCGAGGCCCTTGTTGGCGAGGGTTGCCGAGTCGATCGTGATCTTCGGGCCCATGCTCCAGGTCGGGTGCGCGAGCGCCTGCTCGCGGGTCACTCCTTCGAGGGATGCCCGCGTGCGGCCCCGGAACGGCCCGCCGCTCGCCGTCAGCACGATCGAGTGCACCTGGTCGAGCGTGTGGCCCTCCAGGCACTGGAACACGGCAGAGTGCTCGCTGTCCACCGGCAGGATGCGGCCTGCACCCCGCTTCAGCGCGGCCAGCGCAAGCTCGCCGCCCGCGACGAGGCTCTCCTTGTTGGCGAGCGCGAGGTCGATGCCGCGCTCGAGCGTCCACATCGTCGCGGCGAGGCCGGCGAAGCCGACGACCGCGTTCAGCACGACGTCGGGCTGCGAGCGCTCCAGCAGCTCGGTCAGGTCGCCGCCGACCTGCGCGTGGGCGACGCCGTGGCGGGCGGCTAGCTCGTCCACCGGGCTCGTGCCGGTGGCGAGCGCGCACAGCTCCAGCCCGGGGTGCGCCTCGACGATCTCGATCGCCTGCCGGCCGATCGAGCCGGTGGCTCCGAGAAGTGCGACGCGTTTCACGGGCACAAGTGTAGGCGGGGAACCCGCGGCCGCCCGCTGCCTAGGCGCGCAGGCGCTCGATCCACGCGGCGAAGGCCACGAGCAGCGCCACCAGGTCGTCGCGCGTCTGCTGGTGGGTCAGGTTGCCGTCGGCGTCGAACTTCTCCCCCGCGCCCGAGACGAGCAGCGCCGACGACGCGAGCAGCGGCACGCCAAGGTTCGCCAGCGTCTGCCGCCAGGCGATCTGGCCGCGCAGCGTGCCGAAGCCGCCGGGCGTTGCGCCCGCCAGCGCGACCGGCTTGCCCTGGATGGCGCCCTGCGGCCGGGACGTCCAGTCCACGGCGTTCTTCAGCAGCGCCGACACCGACGCGTTGTGCTCGGGCGAGACGAGCAGGATGCCGTCGGCCACGGCGACTGCCGCGCGCAGCGCGGCCACCGGCGCCGGGAAGCCCTCGGCCTCGACGTCACCGTCGTAGAAGGGGATCGGACGCAGGTCGAAGCTGGTGACCGTGATGCCTGCGGGTGCCGCGTCGATCGCGGCGCGCACGAGGCCGGAGTTCGTCGAGGCGCGGCGGAGGCTGCCGGAGAGGGCGAGAATGGAGGTCATGCGCGGTGCAACGCGCCAGCGGCCGCGCTGATTCCTCAGCCCGGGCTAGCGGAAGGCGGCGAACAGCTTGCGCACCCGGCAGGGCACGCCGATCGGCCACAGCAGGCGCCGCCGCCGCACGACGCAGCCGCTGCCGGCAACGAGCTCTGCACAGAGCCCCTCGGCGGCTCCAGCGCCCTCGAGGTAGCGGAAGGTGACGCGGACGCGGTCGGTCTCGACGACGAGGCAGGGCTGGCGCCAGGCCCGGAAACGCTCGACCGCGATCACCTGGGCCAGCGGCAGCTCGACCACGCGGATCTTGCGTCGCCCGGAGCCCAGGCGCGCAAAGAGCATGCAGCGCTCGCTGACGGCGAGCAGGCCGGGCCGCGAGCGGCGGTTCGCAACGGCGATCGCGAGCAGCTGCTCGCCCGGCGCGCAGGCCTCCCGCAGCGCCGCGCGCTCGCGCTTCAGCAGCTCGCGATGCTGAGGGGCGACGAAGTCTGCGGTCGGGGACGCCACGGGCTCCTACGCCTTGCCGAAGGCGGCGACGACGTAGTACGCCACGGGGATGGCGAAGAGGATCGAGTCGACGCGGTCGAGCACGCCGCCGTGGCCGCCGAGGATCTTGCCGGTGTCCTTGACCTGCATGTCGCGCTTGAGGCCCGACTCGAACAGGTCGCCGAGGGGCGCAGCGACCGCGACGGCGAGGCCAAGCAGCAGCGCGTCGGCCTGGCTCAGGAAGTGGCGGTCGTAGACGGCGATCCAGGTGACGAAGACGCACGCGGCGATGCCAAAGGCGAGGCCCTCCCACGTCTTGCCGGGCGAGAGGATCGGCGCCAGCTTGTGGCGGCCGAGCAGCCGGCCGCCGAAGTAGGCGAAGGTGTCGGAGGCGAAGATGGCGAGCAGCACGGCGAAGCAGGCGAGGCGCCCGTGCTCGGGGATGTCGCGCAGCAGGATCAGGAAGGAGGCACCGAGCCCGACCCAGGTCACGCCGAGCAGGGTCGTCCCCACCGACACCGTGACCGAGCCCCGCGTGTCCGAGATGCCCTTGACGACGAAGGCGAGCACGATCGTTGCGGCGACCCCGCCGAGCGCCCACTGCGGCCCACCGAGCTGCGCCCCGACCACGGTCAGCGCCACCCCACCGTAGGCCGCAATCGGCATCGGCCGCAACGTCCGCGTGACGCCGCACAGCTCGTGGCAGCCGACCAGCGCCATCACCGCGGCGAGCGCGAACAGCCACCAGCCGCCGAGCCAGACGAGGCCCAGCGTCACGGGCAGCAGCGCTGCACCGACGACGAGCCGCGAGAGGAAGTTCGTCACTGCCAGCTACCTGCCACCGAAGCGGCGGCGGCGCCGCGCGTAGGCGGCCAGGGCCTCGCGCAGCTCCTTCTCGCCGAAGTCGGGCCAGAGCGTCTCGACGAAGACGAGCTCTGCGTAGGCGAGCTGCCAGAGCAGGAAGTTGGAGACGCGCAGCTCGCCCGAGGTGCGGATCAGCACGTCGGGATCGGGCATGTCGGGCGCGTAGAGGTTCGCGGCGACGACGTTCTCGTCGATCTCGGACGGCTCGATGCCGGCCTCGGCGATGCGCCGCGCGGCCTGCACGATCTCGGCGCGACCGCCGTAGTCGAAGGCGATCCAGAGGTCGAGGCGGTCGTAGCCGGCAGTGTCGGCCTCGAGCTGGGCCATCTTGGCCCGCAGCGCCTCGGGGGCACGGTCGCGGCGACCGATGAAGCGGCAGCGCACGCCCTGCCGGCAGAGGTCAGGCAGCTCCCGCTCGATCGTCTCACCGAAGATCTCCATCAGCGCCTCCACCTCCTCGGTGGTGCGCGACCAGTTCTCGGTGGAGAACGCGTACACGGCAAGCGACTCGACGCCGAGGTCGATCGCTGCCTCGACCGTGCGCCGGAGGGCCTTCGTGCCAGCACGGTGTCCAGCCGCGACCGGCAGGCCGCGCCTGGACGCCCAGCGACCGTTGCCGTCCATGATCACGGCGATCGCACGTGCGACCTCGGGCAACTCGGGCTCGACCGAGGTGCGCAGGCCGCGAAGCGTCCAGAGGCGGGTGAGCAAGCTCATGCGCCTGCTCAGACCTCCATGATCTCGGTTTCCTTCTTCTTCAGAAGGTCATCGATCCGGTGGACGTGGTCGTCGGTCAGCTTCTGCACCTTGTCCTCGGCGCGGCGCTCCTCGTCGTCGCCGACATCGCCGTCCTGGACGAGCTGCTTGAGATCGTGCAGCACGTCGCGGCGGATGTTGCGGATCGAGATGCGGCCTTCCTCGGCGTAGTTGCGCACCATCTTGACGAGATCCTTGCGGCGCTCCTCGGTGAGCGACGGGATGGGCAGGCGGATCTGCTTGCCATCGTTGGACGGCGTCAGGCCGAGGTCGCTCTCCATGATCGCCTTCTCGATGACCTTGATCGCGGTCGGGTCGAACGGCTGGATGGTCAGCATGCGCGGCTCCGGCACGCCGATCGTGGCGATCGTCTTCAGCTGCGAGCGGCTGCCGTAGTAGTCCACGGTGATCCGGTCGAGCAGTGCCGAGGAGGCACGCCCGGTGCGGACGGCATTGAAAGAGTGGTGAGTCGCGTCCACGGACTTGTCCATCCGGGTTAGCGCGTCCTCGACGAGCGCGTCGATCATCGAATGGCTCCCGTGTCGGGGTTGGTCGAGATGATGGTGCCCACGCGCTCGCCCGAGGCGACCCGCAGGAAGTTGCCCGGCGCGAGCCGGAAGACGTAGATCGGCAGATCGTTGTCCATGCAGAGCGACAGGGCGGTCGTATCCATGACCTTGAGGCCACGCTCGATCGCCTGCAGGTGCGTCAGCGTCGGCAGGAAGAGTGCGGACGGGTCGGTGCGCGGGTCGCCGTCGTAGACGCCCTCCACCCCGTGCTTCGCCATCAGGATTGCCTCGGCACCGATCTCCAGCGCGCGCAGCGATGCGGCCGTGTCGGTGGTGAAGAACGGGTTGCCGGTGCCTGCCGCGAAGATGACGACGCGGCCCTTCTCGAGGTGGCGAATGGCACGGCGCCGGATGTACGGCTCGGCGACCTCGGCCACCGTGAGGGCCGAGAGCACGCGCGTCTGTGCCCCGCGCCGCTCCAGCGCATCCTGGACGGCGAGCGCGTTGAGCACGGTGGCGAGCATGCCGGCGTAGTCGCCGGTTGCGCGGTCCATCCCCTCGGCGGCCGCGGCCATGCCGCGGTAGATGTTGCCCGCGCCGATGACGATCCCGACCTCGACGCCCATCGCCTGGACGCCGATGATCTCCTCGGCGATCTGGGCGACCGTGGCGGGATCGATCCCGTACTCACGGTCGCCCATCAGTGCCTCACCTGAGAGCTTCAGCAGCACCCGGCGGAACGCCGACCGGCCGCTCTGCGGAGCGCTCGGCGTCACGTTCGGGTCGCTGCTCGACACGGGCTCTACTCTGCCACGGCGAAGCGCTGGAAGCCGAGCAGCTCGAAGCCGCCCTCCTTCAGTGCCTGGCCGACGGTCTTCCCGGTGTCGTGGATCCACTGCTGGTCGAGCAGGACGGTCTGGCCGAAGAAGTTCTTCGACAGGACACCCTCGACGATCTTGGCGCGTACATCGACCGGCTTCGAGACCAGGTCGACACGGTTCATCAGGATCTCGCGCTCGGCCTCGACCTCGCTGGCCGGCACCTCGTCGCGGTTGAGGAAGCGCGGGGCCGCGAACGAGACGTGCATGCAGAGGAGCCGCGCCGTGTCGGCGTTGCCCTTGCCGTGCACGAGCACGCCGATCTTGTTGGCCGGCGGATGGACGTACGACGAGAAGACGTCGCCGTCCGAGCCCTGGAAGCGCGTGGCGCCGCGGATGGCGATGTTCTCGCCGATCTTGGCGACGAGCTCGACCCGCTCACCCTCGAGGCTGTCGACGGCCTCCGGGCCACCGGCATCGATGGTGGTGAGCACCGTCGCGAGGAAGGCGTCGAAGCCCTCGTTCTTCGAGACCGGCTCGGTCTCGCAGCCGACGGCGACGATCGTGGCGTGGTCGGCCGCAACGTGGACGGCGACCTTGCCCTCGGTGGTCTCACGGCCTGCGCGCTTGCTGGCCTGGGCCATGCCCTTCTCGCGCAGGAGCTTGCGGGCTGCATCGATGTCGCCGGCGGTTTCCACCAGCGCACGCTTGCAATCCATCATGCCGGCACCGGTGGACTCGCGGAGCTCCTTGACCAGTGCTGCGGAGATCTCGGTCACGCCTGCTCCTCCGTGGCCTCGGCAGCCGGGGCGGCCTCGACAGCGGGCTCCTCGGTGACGGGCTCAGCGGCAGCCTCGACGACGGGCTCGGCAGCTGCCTCAACGGCAGGCGCCTCGGTGACGGGCTCAGCAGCAGCCTCGACGGCGGGCTCGGCGACGGGCTCGGCAGCTGCCTCAACGGCAGGTGCCTCGACAGCGGCCTCGGCCTCGGGAGCCTCTTCGACGGGTGCCGGGTTGGCGGCTGCCTCGGCAGCTTCAGCGGCAGCCTTCGCCTCGGCAGCGGCGGCCGGCGACACCGAGCGCGGCGCCTCCATCTCGCGCTGCGAGATCTTCTGCGAGCCGGCGGCGATACCGTCGGCCAGGGCGCGGATGATCAGGTGGCACGAGCGGATCGCGTCGTCGTTGCCCGGGATGATGAAGTCGGCCTCGTCGGGATCGCAGTTCGTGTCGACGAGCGCGATGATCGGCATGCCGAGACGGCGTGCTTCGCGGACGGCGAGCTGCTCCTTCTTGAGGTCGATGATGAAGATGGCGTCCGGCTGGCGGCGCAGGTCGGCGACGCCGCCGAGGTTGGCCTCGAGCTTGGTGAGCTCGGCCAGCATCGAGATGCGCTCCTTGGCCGGCAGCAGCGCGAGCTGGCCGTTGTTCTGCAGGTTGCGCAGGTCGTGCAGGCGGGTGATGCGGTCGCTCATCGTGCGCCAGTTGGTGAGCAGGCCGCCCAGCCAGCGGCTGTTGACGTACGGCATGCCGACACGGCGCGCCTCGGTCATGATCGAATCCTGGGCCTGCTTCTTGGTGCCGACGAAGAGCACCGAACCGCCGCGCGCAGCGATGTTGCGCGCAAACTCGTAGGCCTCGTCAAGCAGCGCATGCGTCTGCTGGAGGTCGATGATGTAGATACCGCCACGCTCGGTGAAGATGAAGCGCTTCATCTTGGGATTCCAGCGGCGTGTCTGATGGCCGAAGTGAACTCCGGCCTCCAACAGCTCGCGCATGGAAACAGCGGACACGGATGCCCCTTTCGATCGGTTATGGGATGTGGTGCTCCGGCGGGCGACGGTGGAGCCGATCGAGCGACCGGCACCGCCACCGGCGATGGGTCCGCCGGGTAGGAGGGATGGATTGCCGTGGCAGCCTAGCAGCGTTTGCGCCGCCAGACCGGCCGCGCCGTGCCGAAAAGCCGCTGGCGGAGCGGCTCAGCCGCGGGCGCGGGTGAGTGCGGTAGCGAGATCGTCGGGCAGCGGCGAGCTGACCTCGACCTGCTTGCCGCCGAACGGGTGCGGGAACGAGAGGCGCGACGCGTGCAGGAACTGGCGCTTCAGCTCGAGCCCCTGGATGCCGTAGAGCGGGTCGCCGACGACGGGCAGGTCGATCGATGCCAGATGAACGCGGATCTGGTGCGTCCGCCCCGTCTCCAGGCGCACCTGGAGCAAGGCCCAGGGCGGCAGCACCTCGCCGACCTCGAAGTGCGTGACGGCGTCGCGCGGCGTGTCCGTGTCGAGCGACTGGCGTGTCGGCTCCTGGCGGTCGCGGCCGATCGGGGCCTCGATCCGGCCCGACCATGACTTGGGACGACCCTTGACGAGCGCCGTGTACTCGCGCACCAGGGTGCGCTTCTGCACCATCCGCTGGAGTCGCTTGTGCGCCTCCTCGGAGCGAGCGACCACGAGCAGGCCCGACGTGTCCTTGTCGAGGCGATGGACGATGCCGGGCCGGTCGGGGTCTCCGCCGGCGGCGCGATGCTGGACGAGCGCATTGGCGAGCGTGCCGCTGGAGATGCCGGCGCCGGGGTGCACGACCAGGCCGGCAGCCTTGTCGATCACCAGCAGGTGCTCGTCCTGGTAGGCGATCGTCAGCTCGATGTCCTCGGCCTGGACGACCTCCTTCAGGACATCCTCGATCACCAGCTCGATCTCCTCCCCGCCCTGGAGCCGGAAGCTCTTGGGGCGCGAGCTGCCGTCGATCAGGGCCCCGAGCAGGGCGCGCTCCGCGGCCGCACGCGACCCGATCTCGGGCAGCGAGGAGAGGAAGCGGTCGAGGCGGTCGCCGGCGTTCTCGGCCGGGACGATGAACGTGTGCTCTGTCATGCGGGTGGCGCTCCGGCGCCCTGCCCGATGCGAGCCGGCAGATCCCTGCGGCGATCGGAGAGGAGGGCGACGAACACGAGCAGGGCCACGCCGGCGGTGATGAACGAGTCGGCGAGGTTGAACGTGGGCCAGTAGTGGAAGTCGATGAAGTCGGTGACGTGGCCGAGCCGGATGCGGTCGACGAGGTTGGTGATGCTGCCGCCCGCGAGCAGGCCGAGCGCAGGCACGAGCGCGGGATGACGCGCCCCGGAGCGTGCGAAGAAGACGAGGATCCAGACCAGGGCGAGCACCGTCAGCGCGATGACGCCGATGACGGCGCGGGAGAAGAGCCCGAAGGCGATGCCGGTGTTCCAGATGTGGCGCAGCGAGAGCGGCCCGACCAGGTGCACGGAGTCGTCGACGGCGAGCGAGCTACGCACCACGGCCTTCGTCGCCTGGTCGGCGATGATCGCGGCGACCGTGATCACGCCCAGCCCGAGCCAGTGGCGTGCCGATGCCGCAGCGCGACGCTCGGCCGCGGATACGTGGGTGGTGCGCTGCGGAGTTGAGCCGACGCGGATGTCGGCCTGGACGCTGCGGTCGCTCATGGGCGTGACGCCACCTCGGCGGCGAGCAGCGTCTCCGCCGCAGCGAGCTCGATGCCGGTCAGGGCGACGATCTTGTCCTGCGTCGTATGGCCTGCGACGACCTCGACGCTCGCCTTCGGCAGCGAGAGCACGCCGGCCAGCAGCGCCTCGACCGCGTCGTTGGCGCGCCCGCGCTCCGGCGCAGCCTGCACGCGCAGCTTCCACGCCTCGCCATGGCGCCCGACAACCTCGGAGCGCCTGGCCCCAGGCAGAACACGCAAGCGAAGACGGGTGATCGACGCCATCCGTCCAGTATAGGAGCGCCCTGGCGAAGCGGGTCAGGCCGCGCGCGAGCTCGAGCCGGCCGGCTCGTCGAGACCCAGCAGGTGCTCCTGCGTATCTTCGAGCAGGGGCAGCGAGCCGGTGTCGGCAGCGGGCGTCGTCGGTGCAGTCGCTGCCGGCTGGTCGGTGACCGAGGGCGCCTGCTGCGCCTTGCTGTCGTCGGCCACCTCGTTGAAGGCGGCAAGCGCCGAGCCGAGCAGCGAGCGAATGCGGCGGGACTCCTGCTGCAGCTGGTCGCGCTCGCGCTGCGACTCGCGGGTGACTGCGCGAGCCTCGCTGCGCGCCTCGTCGAGGATGATCTGCGCCTCGTGGCGTGCGCGCTCGCGCAGGTCGGCGGCAGCCGACTCGGCCGAGACGAGCGTGCTGCGCAGGATCGACTCCATCTCGCGGAAGCGCTGGAGGTCGCCGTGCAGCGTCTCGATGCGGTCGGCCAGGTCGGCGCGGTCGCGCCAGACGTCCTCGAAGCTCTCGACGACATCGGCAAGCAGACGATCGACGGCCTCGCGCTTGTAGCCGACGCCACGGGCCAGGCGGACATGGCGGATCTCAACGGGGGTGAGCGACATGGCTCCTCCTTAGCGAAGCTGGTCGAGGATCTTGAGCACGATGACCTCGATGACGCCAAGGGCGATCAGCCCGACGAGCGGTGAGAGGTCGAGTGGCCCGAGACGGGGCAGGATGCGGCGGAACACGCGGAGGTACGGATCGCTCACGTCGTAGAGGAAGCGCTGGAGCCGCGCCAGCGACACGGGTAGGCGCAGCCACGACGTGAGGATGTACGCGAGTAACACGAACTGGTAGACCGAGAAGAAGACCTGGATGAACCGCTGCACCGAGTCCACGGCGGAGCCGAGCAGCGTGAACATGGCAAGCGATGCACCCATACGGGGACAGGTTCGGCCTTCCCCCCGCCGTTCCTGCACGGAGGACGCGGCCCGAGGCCGACCGGGGGCTACGCCTGGTTGAAGAAGCCGCGCTCAACCATCTTGGCCCGCTCCTCGGCGGAGACCTCGACGTTGCGCGGAGTCAGCAGGAAGACCTTGTCGGCAACGCGCTGCATGCCGCCGTCCATCGCGTAGGTGAGCCCGCTCGTGAAGTCGATCAGGCGCTTCGACAGCTCCTGGTCGGCGCTCTGGAGGTTGAGGATGACGGGCACGCCGCTCTTGAACTTGTCGGCGATCTGCTGCGCGTCGTTGAAGCCGCGCGGCACCACCAGGTGCACCTGTGCGTTGCCGCTGCTCGGAGCGGCGCGGAGCGGCGCCGGGCGCGACGGCTGCACACGGCCAAGCGTGCGCGGGCGCGTGTGCTCGACAGCTGCCGACTCGCCGGTGTCCGTCCAGTCGTCGAACTCCTGGCGGCGGCGCGGCTGGAGCCGGCGCACGTTCGCGCGCTCGCGCTCGCTGTAGGTGCGCTCGAGCTCCTCGTTGGTGACGTAGCCGTCCTCGTCCCAGTCCTCTTCTTCCTCGGCGATGCCGAAGTAGACGAGCGTCCGGGCCCACATGTCTCCGAGTGCCATTGCCGCAATCGTAACGACGCGGGCGGCGGGAGGACGGCCTGTTCGGTGGCACGGCGCCTGGACGGGCTGCCAGAACCGCGTTCCTCAATTCAAACCGATCGCTGCCGATCCTGTCTGCACGGGGCGCGAGGCAGGCGCTGCCGCTCCGGGCAGGGTGCCCCGGAGGGGCAGGCTGCGGGGGGTTGAATTTTCGGCGCACGCTTCAGGGCGTAGCGACGACAAGGAGTGAGGCGCCGGGACGGGCGCCTTGCGAACGGCGCCGGGGCGCGCTCTTCCGCAAGGACAGGGGTCTAGCGGAAGAGCGCGCTACCGACGCGAATCAGCGTTGCGCCCTCGTCGACGGCGACGCGCCAGTCCTGCGTCGTGCCCATCGAGAGCTCGCGCAGGCCGTACTCGGCGGCGAGCTCGCGCAGGCGACGGAAGTAGGGGCGCGACTCCTCGGCCGTCGCAGCGAGCGGCGGCATCGTCATCAGGCCACGAATCTCGTGGCCTGCGGCGAGCAGCCCCGGGATCGCCTCGGGTGGGACGCCCGACTTCGACTCCTCTCCGCTGAGGTTGATCTCGATCAGCCCAGGCACCGTGACCTTCGCCGCGGCGGACTCGGAGCCGATCGAGTGCACCAGCTCGCAGGTGCGGTTCAGCACCTTCGCCTTGTTGCTCTGCAGGTGGCCGATGAAGTGCCAGCGGAAGAGGTCGGCGAACTGCGCGTGCTTGCGCTCGAGATCCTGGGCGCGGTTCTCCCCCACCACCTCGATGCCGGCGGTGGCGAGCAACGGCAGCAGCGCGTCCGGCACGTACTTGGTCGCGACGACCACCGTGACGCCCGGGCCTGCGTCGGCGCGCACCCCGTCGTAGAGCGAGCGGACGCGCTCCGCGTCGAGCGAGGTGACGAGCTCAACCAATGACGCCCACGACGCCCTGGCGTCCGGTCAGGCCGGCGTCGCGCCGATGCGAGAAGAAGAGCTGCGGGTTGCACGCCGTGCAGAGATCCGTGCGGTGGATGCGCGTCACGCCGGCGCCGTGCAGGGCGCGCTCCACGGCAAGCGGCAGGTCGGCGCGGCCGTCGCGCACGCTGTCGTTGCCGAAGGCCTCGCGGAACGGCACGGCGACGTCGTCGGCGACCTCGAAACAGCAGGGGCCGATGCAGGGG
>CANNRA010000023.1 GCA_947507735.1 Actinomycetota bacterium | reverse complement strand
GGCAGCGGGCCCGGGGCTGGCAGCGCGGCGGCGGGGCGCGCCGCCCGTGGGACGGCGCCGTCCAGGGACAGGGCCAGCGAGGTGACGATCAGCACCATGCTCGGCAGGTCGGCGAGGAACGCAGCCACGGCCTCGCGCACGGGCGCGGGCGCGGGCCAACCAAGCTGCGGGTCGGCGAGCGTGGAGAGTCGCTCGCAGGCGGTGGCGCGCTGGGGGTGGTCGTAGAGCTGGCGCGCCTGCAACCATGCCGCCTCGAGCGTCACGGGCTCGGCGGCGAGCGCCTTGAAGATTGCCGGGACGAAGGGCATCCGCGCCCGCACATCCAGGAAGACCGATGAGACGAGACCGGCGACCTCCTCTTCGCGGGCGTACGCGTAGTTTCCAACGGTCGTCACGGTGGCGTATTGTAGGCCGATGTTCGTGCGCGATATGGGTCACTCGTGGCAGATCGTCCTGCAGCCCGACCACGGCGTTCTTGCCGGGCAGTTCGCGGCGCAGTGGGGTGGGAGCGCCGTCGGCACTCCCGCGAACCACGCCTCGCTCCAGGTTGCGGCACGCCGGCACGATGACGGCTGGGCGATCTGGGAGCGGGAGCCGACGATCAACGCCGGCACCCCGAAGCCCACCGGCTTCCTGGAGGTAGCCGTCCCCTCGCACCTCACCTTCTACCGCGCGTGCATCGCTGCGGTGGCCGAGCAGGACACGTACGCCGGCCTGCTCGTCTCGATGCATGGCTCGGGCATCTACACCGGCCGCTACGGCACGCAGCCCGGTCTCGGCCTCAAGCAGTCGGCCGAGTATCCCGAGCTGATCGGCGCGTTCGTTGCCGAGCAGGAGGCGTGGCAGGCCGAGCAGGTCACCGCCCTCGGCGTGCCCGACGCGGAGCGCTGGGCCAACTACAAGCTGCTGCAGGTCTTCGACCGGCTCGCCATCTACTTCTCGCTGCAGGATCTCGAGCAGGGCCACTCGGAGGTCATTGCGCCGGTACCGGCCGCCGGCGGCAGCGAGGTCGAGCTGTCGCTCGAGCCCGTCAAGCCCTGGCACGTCCGCATGAGCCCGTTCCCCTTCGCCACGAACGGCGATGCCAGCTTCAGCCTCGTCCGCCGGGTCATTCCCAAGCAGGACTGGGCCTCCAACGACGCCTTCCGCGCCGCATTCGACGCGGTGCAGCCGGAGCGTCTCTCGATCACCGTCTCCCGGTAGCGCGCCCCGCGCCCTCCCGATTCCAACCCCGTAACGCAGAAGGAGTTTCCCATGGCAGAGGTCAGCGAGCACGGCACGCTCATCGAGGTCAACGGTGCCAAGCTGTGGCATCGCATCACCGGTGAGGGCGAGGCCGTCATCCAGCTTCACGGCGCAGGGTTCGGTCACTACAACACCGACCCGTGCACGCCGGTGCTGGCCGACCACTTCAAGGTCGTCGACCACGACCTCCGCGGCTACGGCCAGTCCGACAAGCCGAGCCAGAAGTACGACATGGAGGTCTGGGCCGACGACGCTGCCGCTCTCCTCGACGCCTACGGCATCGAGCGCGCGCACATCCACGGCACCTCGATGGGCGGCATGATCGCGCAGACCTTCGCGGGCAAGTACCCGGAGCGCACGATCAGCGTGGTCATCAACTGCTCGGCCGCCAAGCTCGGCGTCATGGGCAAGCTGATCTTCAAGAACTGGATCGACATCGCCAAGCTGGATCCCGCCGGCCCCGGCTCGCGCATCCTCGCCGAGCTGATCGCGTGGCAGGGCCTTAACCGGCAGCTGCTGGCGAAGCCCGGCAGCGAGGAGCTGGTCGACATGATCCAGCGGATCCTCACCGACTCGAACACGACCGAGGTCTTCTGCGCCGCCTGCCAGGCCATGTGCGACATGGATCTGACGCCGTGGCACGCCAAGATCACCTCACCGGCACTGGTCATCGGCGGCGACGAGGACGTCATGACCCCGTGGCACACGGGCCCGGACGGCGTCGGCCAGCAGGGCATCTTCGAGGGCATCAAGGGCGCCGAGAAGTACCTGATCAAGGGCGGCGGCCACTCGAACCCGTTCGACTCCACCGAGGAGTACAACAAGGCGATTCTCGCCTTCCTGCTGAAGCACAAGGGCAAGTAGGCAGCCTCAGGGCAGCCGACTTCCGGGGGAGTACACGATGGCGAAGGTTGAGGGATACGGCGTCGAGCCGGTGCCGGTCGAACTGCGGACCGGCACCTGGCGGGATCTGTTCGCGATCAATTTCGCGTTCTTCCTCAACCCGCTGATGTATCTGATCGGGGCGCTTGCGGTCTCCTCCGGCGGGCTCCCCCTGTGGTGGGCGGTGATCTGCCTCGTCTCGGCGCAGGTCATCGCCTTCACGCTGCTGACGGTGGCGGCGCGGCCAGGCGTCCAGTACGGGATCCCCGGGCAGGTGTTCACCCGCTCGGTGCTCGGCTACTGGGGCGCCCGGTCGGTGTCGTCCGTGTACCGGGCGATCGCCGCGATCTACTGGTTCGCCTCGCAGGCCCTCGCGGGCAGCCTCGGCATCCAGGCGCTGGCGCAGGGCATCGCGGGCTGGCATCTGAAACTGGTGCCGGTCGCGCTCATCCTCGCGGCGATCCAGGGTGTCCTGGCGGTGCTCGGCTTCGACGTGATGCGCTGGGTCGTGAAGGTGATCCTGCCGTTCGCCGTGATGTTCGTCGCGGTGATCCTGGCGCTCTACTTCTCCACCGATGATCCGAAGTACCAGCCCTCGCGCGTGTTCCACTCGCCCGACCAGCACCTGACCTGGCTCGGCTTCGCGACCTGGCTCACCGTGATGGTCGGCTCGTCGCTGACCACGGTGACGGCGATGGCCGACTTCTGTCGCTACACGCGCTCCAGCCGCGACATGAAGATCGGCTTCTGGGCCTCGGGCCTGATCGCCGGCTTCCTGACGACGTTCATCGGCGGGTACGCGGCGGCGGCAACCGGCCAGCGCAACCCCTTCGTCGCCGGCTCCGACCTCACCGGTAGCAAGGTGATCCTGGTGCTGCTGCTCGTGTCGGTGATCGTGCAGATGACCGCGGTGAACATCATCAACCTCTACTCGGCGGGGCTCTCGCTGGTGAACGCGGTGCCGCGCGTCGGCCGGCTGTGGACGACGGTGTTCGCGGCGGCGGTGGGCTTCGGCCTCTCGGCGTTGCCGGAGTTCGTCACGCAGGCCGAGAAGTGGATCACCCACCTCGGCAACATCGCCTCGCCTTTGACCGGCGTGATGGTGGTCGACTACCTGCTCTTCCAGAAGGGTGAGCTCGACGTCGACGACCTCTACGAGCCGGAGGGCCGCTACCGCTACCTGGCCGGCTTCAACGTCGCGGCGTTCGCGGCGATCGCGATCGCGGTGCCGATCTACTACGCGGTGCCCGCCACGTGGATCAAGTTCGTGTGGGGCGTCGGCATCGGCGCCTCGGTGTACGTGGTGCTGCGGCTCGCGCAGGGTGCGCTGATCGAGCGCCATCGTGCTGCGCGCTCCGGCACGCGCGCCGCGTAGAGTCCCGCGGGTTCGCCAACCCACCGGAAGGACTGCCCTGTGAGCGACCTCCGCATCGTCGTAGGCCCGTACGAGTTCACCGCCCGCCTGGAGCGTGAGGCATCGCCGCAGACCGTCGCGGCGTTCGAGACGATGCTGCCGTTCCGCAGCAAGATCATCCACGTCCGCTGGTCGGGCGAGGCGGCATGGATCCCGATGGGCGACATGAACCTGCCGATCCCGTTCGAGGATCCCACCTGCTACCCCGCCCCCGGCGAGGTGCTGCTCTACCCGGGCGGCGTCAGCGAGACGGAGATCCTCTTCCCGTACGGGCACTGCGCCTTCAAGAGCAAGGCGGGCTCCCTGCCGGCGAACCACCTGATGACGATCGTCGAGGGGCGCGAGCACCTGCGCGAGCTCGGCGTCAAGCTGCTCTGGGAGGGCGCGCTGGACATCGAGATCACGCGCCTCTGAGCAACGGCGAGGGGCGCGCCTGGCGGCGTGCCCCTCGCTCGTCCCTGGTGTCGCGGCGCGCCTAGCGCCCCGCGGCCAGCGCGGCGTCCTCCGCCTCTTCCTGCTCCAGCTCGCCCTCGTAGATGTAGCGCTCCTCCGGATCCCACAGCTCGCGGCCGGCGAGGTAGCCCTCGTAGATCGCGTGGTCGATCTTGCGCGGGGCGACGCAGTCGCCGATCCGGTGCAGGTCGGGCACCTGGCCCTTGAGCTCGAGGTACAGGCCGTCGTTGGCCTTCGGCCCGTAGGCCAGCACCACCGTGTCGGCCTCCAGCGAGCCCTCCTGGCCCGAGTAGAGGTTGAACGTCCGGACGACGCCGCCCTCGATCTCGGACACCCACGAGTTGAGCTGGTAGCGCAGGCCCTTGCCGAAGACGCGGCCGTAGATGTAGGCCTGGTCGAGGTTGTAGAAGGTCGAGGGGAACAGCGAGTTGAAGCGGGTCACCAGCTCGACGTCGTGGCCCCGCTCGAGCAGCACCTCGACGATGCCGGAGGCCTGGCGTGAGCCGTCATCGTCGATCACGACGACGCGCTTGCCGATCGGCTTCGAGCCTTCCAGCACGTCCCAGCCGGTGATCACGTTGTCCTGGCGCACGCCCGGCAGCTCGTTGACCGCCGGGTTGGCGATCGAGAAGCCGCTGGTCGAGGCGACGGCGCCGGTGGCGACGATCACCGCGTCGGCACCGAAGCCGATCACGTCGGCGGCGGTGGCCGCCTTGCCCCGCTCGACCACGACGCCGAGCTTGCCGAGGCGCAGCTCGAGATCCTTGCGCACCCAGCCGAACGTCTCGCGGCCCGGCGTCTTCAGGATCAGGTTGACCTGGCCGCCCAGCTCGGCGGACTTCTCCCAGAGGGTGACGTTGTGGCCGCGCTTGGCCAGCACCTCGGCCGCCTTCATGCCGGCCGGTCCGCCGCCGACGACGAGGAACGTCCGCGCCTCGACGGCCTGCCGCAGCGTGCCGTAGCCGAAGCGCGCCTCGCGGCCGGCCTCCGGGTTGACCGTGCAGTTGATCGCAAGGCCCTTGAAGACGCGGCCGATGCAGCCCTGGTTGCCGCGGATGCAGTGGGTGATCTCGTCCTCGCGGCCCTCGAACGCCTTGTTCACGAACTCGGGGTCGGCGATCTGCGCGCGGGTCATCGCGACCATGTCGGCGCGGCCGTCGGCGAGGATCTGCTCGGCCATCGCCGCGTCCTTGATGCCGCCGATCGTGAACACGGGCAGCTGCGTCGACGCCTTGACGCGCGCCGAGAGGTCGACGAGGTAGCCGTCCGGCGCGTCCGACGGCTCGATCGCCTTGAAGACGTTGTGGTAGCCGGCCGCCGTCACGTTGACGAAGTCGATGTCGCACTGCGACTCGATGATCCGCACGGTCTCGATCGCGTCGTCGTTCGTCAGCCCGCCCGCCATGAACTCGTCGAGCGTCAGCCGGATGCCGACCGCCCAGTCCTTGCCGGTGCGCTTGCGGATCTCGTTGATGATCTCGCAGGTCAGGCGCAGGCGGTTCTCCAGCGAGCCGCCGTACTCGTCGGTGCGCTTGTTGTAGATCGGCGAGGCGAACTGCTGCAGCAGGTAGCTGTGGCCGATGTGCACCTCGGTGCCGTCGAAGCCGCCCTCGCGCGAGTGCTCGGCGGCGCGGGCCCACCAGTCGATCAGCTCCTCGATGTCCTCCTTCTCCATCGCCTTCGGCGTCTCGTTGTACGCGGGCGACTTCACGGCGGAGGGGGCCCAGAGCACGCGGATGTCGTCCGCCGAGTCGCTCGTGGCCTGCGTGCCGAAGTGGTTGAGCTGCGTGAAGATGAGGCCGCCGTGCTCGTGCACGCCGCTCGTCATCTTCTTGTCGATCTCCATGGCGCCCTTGAGCATCTGGTAGGCGAAGCGCGGCATGCCGGTGGTCGATGTGGGGTGGACGAGCCGGTTGCCGGTGATCAGCAGGCCGGCACCGCCGCGGGCCCGCTCGACCTGGTAGGCGACGTTGCGCAGCGAGTCGTGGCCGTCACGCGTGAAGAGCTTGACGTGCGCCGTCTGCAGCACGCGGTTGCGCGCGGTGACGGGCCCGAGCTTGATCGGGCTGAAGAGATTCGGGTACTTCGGATGCGACACAGCAGTCCTCCGGGGTCCGATGAGGAGCGGGACCCTATCGCGCCCGCCTCCGTGTTGAAAGGGGCGGCACTTGTCGCCACACTGCGGGCATGTCCCGTCTCGTCGATCTCACGCTCACCATCGAGAACCAGATGCCGGCGCACGCGCTCTTCCCGTCGCCCATCCTGATCCCCTACGTCGATCACGAACAGGCGAAGGCGGCCGGCCTCGGCACCCCCGACGACCCGTTCACGTACGCGGTCAACTACATCGCGACGCTCGAGCACGTCGGCACCCACGTCGATGCGCCGCTGCACCTGGGCGCCGGTGGGGCCTCGATCGACGAGGTGCCGCTCGACTGGTTCGTCGGCCCTGCGGTGTGTCTCGACGTCAGCCACATCGGCGACCTCGGCGACATCGACGTCGCCGACCTCGAGGCGGCCGAGCAGAAAGCTGGCGTGACGGTCGGCAGCCAGACCGTGCTGCTCTACACCGGCTTCCACGAGCGCCACTGGCCCGAGCGCTCCGCGGTCATCTCGAATCCCGGCCTGACCGCCGCTGCGACGCACTGGCTGGCCGACCGCGGCTCGCGCATGCACGGCGTCGAGGGCCCATCCACCGACAAGGCCGGCACGAAGGACTTCCCCTCGCATCGCATCTGCCGTGACCGCGGGATGATCCACTACGAGTGGCTCGTCAATCTTGACCAGCTGCTCGGCGCTGGCGAGTTCACGCTCACCGGGTTCCCGTTGAAGATCAAGAACGGCACCGGCTCGCCATGCCGCGTCGTGGCGGAGCTCGCGTAGGCATGTGCGACCTCGAGCACCACAGCGCCACGCCGAGCGGCGAGGACGAGTTCCACCTCGACACGCCGCTGATCCGTGAGTTCGTCGCCCGCGTGCGCGCGTGCATCGCCGCCGGCGCCACGCCGCGCGAGGCCTGCGCCGCGATCGAGCCACACTTCGCGAGCCTGCTCGCCCAAGACGGCTGGCTCACCGAGCAGTTCTCCGGCCCGAATCCCGACAGCGGCATGGGCGGCGGCATCGGCCAGTGGCTGCTGTTCCGCGCCGGTGACGGCACCCTCTCGCTGTTCAGCCTCGTCGTACCGCCGGGCGAGCAGACGCCGATCCACGACCATCTCGCCTGGGGCCTGATCGGCCTCTATCGCGGCGAGCAGGAGGAGGACGTCTTCGACGCCGACGAGAGCGGCATCGAGCTCGACCGGACGCAGCGCGTGCTGCCTGGCGGCCTCTACAGCCTGTTCCCGCCGCGCGACGACGTGCATCGCGTGCGCACCGTCTCGGCCGAGCCGTCGATCTCGATCCATCTGCTGACGAACGACACGGGCTGCGTTGTCCGCCACACGTGGGATCTGACGACGAGGAAGATCAAGGCGTTCCGGTCGGGCTACGCCAACGTCGCCTGCGCGGACGACCCGCGCGTGGACGCGCTGCCGGCCGAGGCGTGCGCCTGAGCAGTTCCCGCCGGCTGGCCGGTGAGGGGCGTAGCGTTCCGTTTCCCTGCCGTTAAGCGTGATGAATGTCAGGCGTTGCACCGTTCGGGCCATTGACGAAACACCGGCGCATGCGTATACAGAGGCATCCCGTACTGAACATCCGTCCACTGGCACCGGCCCCACGCATGAACGTGCGCAGGGTCGGAGCGCCGGAGAGCGGCAGTTGGACGGGTGAGGGGGAGAAAGTTCACCGAGCGACCAGCGTCCCGACTGCGAGCTCAGGCAGTACAAGCAGCACGAATCGTCGTCCGTCTTTCTCGGGGTCTCGCGGGTAGACCGAGAGAAACCCCGGCACTAGTGCCAGACGAAAGGAGAAGCTCGAACATGAGCAAGAACGAGAAGCGCAGTGGCCTCAGCCGCCGTCAGCTGCTCAAGCGGGGTGCCGTCGGTGGCGCCGCCATCGCTGGTGCAGGCAGCCTCAGTGGCTCCGCCCTCGCGGCCGGCAGCCGCAGCGGCAAGCAGGAGGCCATCACCCTCCGCGTCCTGTCGCTGGGCGTCGAGTGGCCGAACCCGGCCGTTCAGAAGCAGGCGGAGAAGGACCTCGGCGTCAAGTTCGAGATCACGGCCGTCGGCTCGGTCGAGCAGACCCAGAAGGCCGTCACGGCCCCCGAGTCGTTCGACATCTTCGGTGGCTACCACCAGCAGACGATGCAGATCTTCCCCACCGGGAACCTGCAGCCGATCGAGATCTCGAAGATCAAGGCGTGGAAGGACATCTACCCGATCTTCAAGCAGGGCAAGCTGAACCCGGCGAGCACTGCCTGCTCCTACGGTGCCGGTGACGCCCCGTTCCGCGTGCTCTACGTCGACAGCACGGGCAAGTACAAGCCGTCCGTCGCCTCGACTGCCGCGAACCTCAAGGCCAAGAACAAGATCGTGGGCTGGATCGACGAGAAGACCGGCAAGCCTGCCGGTGGCCTCCCGGAGCCGAAGTACACGGTCGGCCCGCCCGCCCACTTCAACATGGACTCCATGGGCTACAACAGCGAGGTCATCCAGCTCGCTGCTGACAAGGTCTCCTGGGGCCAGCTGCTGAACCCGAAGTGGAAGGGTCGCGTCTCGATCCTCAACGATCCGACGATCGGCATGATCGACGCCGGCAACGCCGCCGCTGCGCTCGGCCTGATGAAGTTCAAGGACATCGGCAACATGTCCAAGGCCGAGATCGACACGCTGATGAAGATCATGTCGAAGTACAAGAAGCAGGGTCAGTTCCGCGCGTTCTGGTCGACCTTCAACGAGTCCGTGAACCTCATGGCCTCGAAGGAAGTCGTCATCGAGTCCATGTGGTCGCCGGCCGTCGCGCTGCTGACCACGCAGGGTGTGCCGGTGAAGTTCGCCGCTCCGCCCGAGGGCTTCCGCGGCTGGGCCTCGGCCACCGGTATCTCGTCGAAGGTGACGGATCCGGCCAAGCTGCAGGCCTGCTACGACTACATCAACTGGACGCACGGCGGCTTCCTCGGTGCCCAGATCATGCGCCAGGGCTACTACGTCGGCAACGGTGCCAAGCTGAACGACTGGATCGCCTCGCCCGCGGGCAAGGCTGCCGGCTTCTCCAGCGCCGAGTACGACTACTGGTACAACGGCAAGCCCGCCGCGACGGACCTCCCGGGCATCACGGGTCAGGTCGGCGACGTGAAGAAGGGCTCCGTCCGCGACGGCGGCTCCTTCACGAAGCGCGCGTGCCGCTACACCGCCTGGAACTCCTTCATGGTTGAGAACGAGTTCCAGACGACCCGCTGGAACGACTTCCTCAGCGCGTAGCGAACCTGCATGTCTGAAGGAATCACGAGCACGGGAGGGGCGGCAGCTGCCGCCCCTCCCACGCCTAACAGGTCGGGTCTCGACCTCATCAATCTGACCAAGGCGTTCCCCGGCGGCACACTTGCCGTCGACGACGTCAACCTCCATGTCGACCACGGCGAGTACGTCGTTCTGCTGGGCCCGTCGGGCTGCGGCAAGACGACGACGCTGCGGATGATTGGCGGCCACGAGTTCCCGACGAGCGGCCAGATCCTGCTCGACGGTCAGAGCCTGGTCGAGCTGCCGCCCTACAAGCGGCCCACCACCACCGTCTTCCAGCATTTCGCCCTCTTCCCCCACCGCTCCGTCGTCGAGAACGTCGAGTTCGGCCTCAAGATGACCGGTGTCTCGAAGGAGGAGCGGCGCAAGAAGGCCCTCGAGACCCTGCAGATGGTCGGTCTCGAGACGCTCGCCGAGCGCAAGCCGCGCCAGCTCTCGGGCGGCCAGCAGCAGCGCGTCGCGCTCGCTCGCGTCCTTGTCACGAACCCGAAGGCTCTGCTCCTGGATGAGCCGCTCGGCGACCTCGACCGCCTGCTGCAGCTGAAGATGCGCGTCGAGCTGCGGAACCTGCAGCGCCAGCTCGGGCTGATGTTCATCCACGTGACGCACAACCAGGAAGAGTCCCTCTCGATGGCCGACCGGATCGTCGTCATGAACGACGCCCGGATCCAGCAGGTCGATGACCCGCTGACCATCGCAACGAGGCCTCGCAACGAGCACGTGGCGCGCTTCATGGGTGACAACAACATCATCCGCGGCACGGTCTCCGAGGCCCAGGGCAGCCGCCTCGTCATCACCGATGCCAATGGCGTCAAGGTGAGCGTCCAGGCCGGCAACGACGACCAGCGTGCAGTCGGTGCGGCCGCGAACATCGCGGTGCGTGCAGCGGCCGTGACGGTCGGTGGCGGCGCTGCCGGCGACATCAACTCGATCGACACCGAGATCGTCTTCGTCGAGTACCTCGGCGACCTCGTCAAGCTCCACCTTGTTGCTGGTGGCGAGCGGTTCCTGGCCAAGGTGCCGGGCGATCAGTACCCGACCCTGCGCGGCAAGGAAGGCGACACGGTTCGGATCTGCTGGAAGGAGGAGGATGTCCAGCTCCTCGCCGACTGACGACCACCTGAAGCAGGAGCAGCAGGCGGTCGCCCTGGCCGAGGTCGAGGAGGCTGAGCAGCTCTCTGCCCAGCAGCCGCACTCGGCCGAGAAGGCGCTGGGCACGGACATCTCGATTGCGCGCGACCGCAACCGCAAGGCGAGCCTCATCACGTTCCTCTGGGGCCTCCCGGGGTTCGTCTGGCTGGGCTTCTTCCTTGTCGCACCGGTGGTGTTCATCATCCTCGTCAGCTTCTGGACCCGCACGGACTCGGGGTTCATCAAGGAGTGGACGCTGAGCAACTACGGCGACATCTTCCACAGCCACACGTACTGGATGTCGATGTGGAAGAGCTTCCTGACGTCGATCATCTCGGTGGCTGCCTGTCTCGTGTTCGGCTTCCCGGTCGCCTACTTCCTGGTGATGAAGATCGAGAACCAGCGCAACCAGATCGCGCTGTTCATCTTCGCCCTGGCACCGTTCTGGACGAGCTTCCTGATCCGCGCCGTCGCCTGGACGTATCCGGTCGCCGGCCGTGAAGGGGCGATCAACCAGGCGCTGGGCGGGCTGGGCATCATCAGCGACCCGATCTCGGCACTCGGTTTCTCCGAGCTGTCGGTGCGCGTGGCGCTGATCCAGCTGTACATCCTGTTCATGGTCACGCCGCTGTTCTTCATGCTGTCGCAGGTCGACCGCAGCTCGCTGGAGGCCGCTCGCGACCTCGGCGGCAACGGCTTCCGCGTGTTCAAGGAGGTGATCCTGCCGCAGACGATGCCTGGCGTCGTCATCGGCTCGATCTTCATCTTCGTGCTCACGATGGGCGAGTACGGCTCGGTGCGCGTCATCGGCGGTGGCAACGTGCAGTCGGTCGGCACGCTGGTGCAGAACCGGATCTCGGCGATCCAGTACCCACAGGGCGCCGCATCCGCGGTGCTGCTGATCGCCGCGCTGATCGTCGGCGTCTTTGCGATCACCCGGTTCGCCAACCTGCGGGAGGAGCTCTAGATGGGTGGCGTGCGCAAACGCATCGGCACGTGGGGTCTCGCGACCTACTTCATCATCTTCCTGCTCTTCATCTACGGGCCGATGATCATCATGGCCGTGCTGTCCTTCCAGGGCCGCTACGGCGGGATCACCTTCCCGTTCCGTGGGCCGTTCCAGGGCTCCTGGTGGCAGTCGCTCGTCGATGCCAACGTTCCCGGCTCGAAGGCCGACGAGATCAGCAGGTCGGCCGTGCAGTCGCTCAAGCTGAGCGCGGCCGCCGGCGCCGTCACGTCGATCATGGCGTTCGGGCTCTCGATGGCCTTCCGCCGCCGCTTCCGCGGTGACGGCATCGCCTTCTACCTGATCATGCTGGCGCTGATGACACCGGGCTTCCTGGTGGCACTCGGCACGCAGCTGTTCTGGAAGTCGATCTCCTGGCCGACGGCGATCTGGCCGACAGCGCTCGGCACGAACACCATCTGGGGCATCCCGTTCGGGTTCCTCGTGATGCTGGCCGTGTGGAACCGCTACGACGACCACATCGAGGAGGCGTCCCGCGACCTGGGCGCCAACCAGCTGACGACGTTCCGCGAGGTGACCCTGCCGCTGGTCTGGACGGGCATCTTCGGCTGCTTCCTGTTCGGCTTCACGCTGACCTGGAACGACTACGACCGCACGGCGCTGCTCCTGAACGGCTCCGAGGCGGTCACGCTGCCGATCCAGATCTTCGCGCAGACGCAGTTCTCGGCCATCCGGCCTGATCTCTACGCGCTCGGTAGCGCCACGACGGGGCTCTCGCTGCTCGTCATCCTGGCGGCGCTGGCGATCGCGATGATCCGGATGAAGCTGGCGGCAAAGTCCGGTGGCCCCGAGAAGGCTGCCATCCGGGCGGAAGAGACCGGCGAGGTTGCCGGCTTCAAGGTCGGCGACGCGCCGACCGCTGCCGCCTCGGGCGACTAGGAACAGGGGAGGACGCATGGGGATCGTCGTCGTCGCGACCGGCGGGACGATCTCCATGCGCCCCGACCCCGTCACCGGCGGGCTCGTGCCCGCCCTCAGCGGCAGCGACCTGGTCGAGCTGCTCCGCTGGCCCGAGGCGCCGCCGCTCGAGCTGGACGAGTTCGCCCACGTCCCCAGCTGGGACATGCACGGCGAGCTGGCCTTCCGGCTGGCGCTGCGCGTGCGCGAGCAGGCCCAGCGCCCCGGGGTGACCGGCATCGTCGTCACGCACGGCACCGACACGATGGAGGAGTCGGCGTGGCTGATCGACCGGCTGCTCGACAGCGACACGCCGGTCGTGCTGGTCGGGGCGCAGCGTGCCAACTCGGTGCCCGACTCGGATGGGCCACGCAACCTGCGCAACGGCATCCTCGTGGCGGCGGCGCCCGCGGCGCGCGGCCGGGGCGCCCTGGTCTGCTTCGACGGCGAGATCCACGCCGCGCGCGAGGTGCGCAAGGTGCACACGAGCGCGCTGCGGGCGTTCGGGTCGCCGGGGTACGGGCCGATCGGGAGCGTCGACGGTGCGACGGTGGTGTTCCGGCGGCAGCCCGAGCGGCGGCCTCCGCTGCCGGTGCCGGCGCAGCTCGTCGTCGAGGTCGATCTGATCCGCGGCTACGCGGGCTGGGACGGGCGGCTGATCCGCGCCTCCGCGGCGTCGGGCGCCCGCGCGATCGTGCTCGAGGCGACCGGCATCGGCAACGGCAACCTGGCTGTTCTCGCCGCCGTGCAGGACGTGATTGCCGACAGCATTCCGGTGGTGCTCTGCTCGCGCTGCGGCGAGGGCGCCGTCGCCGCGAGCTACGCGCGGGGCGGCGGCTTCGACCTGGCGGCGGCCGGTGTGATCCTGGCGGGCGACCTGGCCGGGCCGAAGGCCCGCGTGCTGCTGCAGCTGGCGCTGGGCGCCGGGCTGGACGCGGCTGCGGCGATCGCCGCCGAGGCGTAGAGGCGCAGACTTCCGCGTCGCCGCTGTCGGCGACGCGCTCGTCGGACTCCACCAGGGCGAGCAGCTCCGCGAGCTCGAGGTCGAGCGCGTCGTGGCGCGGCAGCAACGACGCGAGTCGGCGCCGGGCATGGGCCAGCTGGCGCAGCTTGCCGTCCGCGTCGCCGCTCAGCCCCTTGTAGCCGGCGGCGGCCAGGTGGAAGAGGCCACGGGCGAGCACCAGCTGCTCGGCGTCCGGCGCCTGCTCGGCCGCCTCGAGGAAGCTGCGCGAGGCATGCCAGTAGGAGCCGCGCTCCAGCTCGCCCGCGCCCAGCCAGAAGCAGGCGCGGGCCCGGTCGGCACGCGGCGGCCACTCATCGTCGGCCGCCGCGTCACCGTCCTCGGGGAGAGCTACTTCTGACGTGGCGACCTCTTCGCGAAGTCGTCCGCGATCTCGTCGAACGTCGCCCAGCGGATGCCCTCGTGCTTGTTGATGTGCTCGATGATCCGCTCGTGCATCGCCAGCACCTGCGGGCGGCCCGAGACGTCCGGGTGGATCGTCATCGCAAACACGGCGTACTCGTACTCGCGGTAGACCCAGTTGAACTGGTCCATCCACAGCTGCTCGATGTCGCGCGGGTTGACGAAGCCGTGGCTGTTCGGCGCTGCCTTGATGAACATCATCGGGGGCAGGTCGTCCAGGTACCAGCTGGCCGGGATCTCGATCAGATCGGTCTCGTGGCCGCGGATGAGCGGCTTCATCCACTCCTCGGCCTTCTTCGAGTAGTCGATGTTCGTCCACGTATCGCCCACCCGGACGTAGTACGGGGAGTGGTCGTTGTGCATCAGCGAGTGGTCGTACTTGATGCCGTGCTTCAGCAGCAGCTCGTTGGTGACGGTCGAGAACTCCCACCACGGCGCCACGTAGCCGGTCGGGCGCTTGCCCGAGACCTGCTGGATCAGCTCGATGCACTTGAGGAGGACGGTCTCCTCCTGCTCGCGCGTCATCGCGATCGGGTTCTCGTGCGAGTAGCCGTGCATGCCGATCTCGTGCCCGCCCTCGACCACCAGCCGGGTCTCCTCCGGGAAGGTCTCGATCGAGTGACCGGGGATGAACCACGTCGTCTTGATGCCGTAGCGCTCGAACAGCTTCAGCAGCCGCGGCATGCCGATCTCGCCGGCGAAGAGACCCCGCGAGATGTCATCCGGCGAGTTCTCACCGCCGTACGAGCCGAGCCAGCCGGCGACCGCGTCGACGTCGACGCCGTACGCACAGAGAATCTCCTTGGCCATTCGTCCTCCTCTTCGAGTGGTCGTGCACGGGGAATGGTAGAAACGTCAGCGGGTATGTGCGTCCTCTGCAGTCAACTGATGACCGATCACTGGGCCGAGGTCGGGGGAGGAGTGCGCGATCGCATCGAGCGCGTGCGCTTCCTCAACACCGTTCTCGCCCACTGGGGGCTGCGTCTCGACGACTGGGGGAACCGCGTCTACGTGCTCCGCAACTGGAAGGGCGTCGGGAAGCCCGTGCCCGATCTGGGCAAGCTCTGGGTGATCGCCGAGCAGCTGAACGGGGGGCCGCTCGATCCGCTCGACCCCGCGCTGATCGAGCGTCTCAGCCAGGCGGCGGCGTGAGCGGCCTGCCCGCTGCTGCGGTCGACGACGGTGTCGCGGCTGCCGACGAGCGCATCCCGCTGACGCTGCTCACCGGCTTCCTCGGCTCGGGCAAGACGACGCTGCTGGCGCGCCTGCTTGCCCACCCCGACATGGGCGAGACGGCCGTGATCGTCAACGAGCTGGGCGAGGTCGGCATCGACCATCACCTGCTGACCCGCGTGGACGAGCGCACCGTGCTGCTCGATTCCGGCTGCCTCTGCTGCACGCTGCGCGGCGACCTCGCCGACGAGCTGCGCGACCTGATCGACCGGATGGACGCCGGCGAGATCCCGCGCTTCCGCCGCGTCGCGGTCGAGACGACCGGCCTTGCCGAGCCGGCCCCGATCCTCTTCACGCTGCTCACCGACCGGGTGGTGCAGACGCACTACCGGCTCGACGGCGTCGTCACGACCGTGGACGCAGTGAACGGCGCCGACCAGCTCGCCCGCCAGCCCGAGGCGGCGAAGCAGGCCGCCGTCGCCGACCGCCTCGTCGTGACCAAGAGCGACATTGCCGAGCCGGGGGCCGCAGCAGCCCTCGCCGACCGCCTGCGTCGGATCAACCCGCATGCGGCCGTCCTCACGGTCGTCCAGGGCGAGATCCATCCCGACGACCTGCTCGCCGCACCGGTGCGCGACCTCCGCGTCGTCGCCGACGAGCTGGCGGCGCAGGGGCACGGCGCTGCCGGGGCAGCGGGCGGCCACCGCCACGACCACGGCGCCCACGAGCAGGCCGCCGACCACGCCGACCACGCCGGCCACCAGCACGGCCCCGACGAGGCCCACGCCTTCTCGATCGTCCTCGACGCGCCGCTGGACTGGACGGCCTTCGGCATCTGGCTCTCGATGCTGCTGCAGGCGCACGGCTCCAGCGTGCTGCGCGTCAAGGGCCTGCTCGACGTCGGCGGTACCGGCCCGCTGCTGCTCAACGGCGTCCAGCATGTCGTCCACCCGCCGCAGCACCTCGCTGCCTGGCCGGACGACGATCACCGCTCGCGCCTCGTCGTGATCGCGCGCGGCATCGAGGAGCACGCGGTGCGGGCGTCGCTCGTTGCCTTCGATGGAACGGCGCGCCGCAGCTAGTGGAGAAGCCCGGCGCCCGGGGGCTCGGCGCGGCCTTCGGCCTCGCCACGGTGCTGATGTGGGGCACCCAGTTCACGGTGACCAAGGTGCTGTACCGGCACATCGACGCGTTCGCCGTGACGTCGATCCGCTACGGCTTCGGCGGCAGCCTGCTCGGTGCCATTCTCCTGGTGCGCGAGGGGCCCGGCGCCTTCCGCCTGGGCGCGCACGCGCGCAGGGCGTGGCTGCTCGGCCCGGCCGGCGTCATTGGCAGCGTCCTGCTCGCCTACATCGGCCTGCAGCACACGCGCCCGCAGAATGCCGCCCTGATGGTCGCGCTGCAGCCGCTGCTGATGGCGATGTGGCTCCGGGTCACCGGCAAGGGCAAGCTGGCTCGCTCGACCGCGATCGCGATCGCGATCGCCTTCGCCGGCGCGTTGCTCGTGATCTCCGAGGGCGATCCGCGCACCTTCGTCGACGGCGGCATCGGCTGGGGCGTGATCCTCTGCTTCTTCGGCCAGTTCACGTGGATCCTCTACACCACCGAGCTGCCCTCGTTCACCGGCTGGTCGGTGCTCCGCACCACGGCGATCACCTCGATCACGGGCGGGCTGGCGGCGCTGGCGATCTTCGCCGTCGTGTGGGCGGCCGGCGGCTCCCATCCGCACTTCGGAGCGCTCGGCGGGGGCGGCGTCGGCCTCGCGGTGTGGATGGTGCTCGGCCCGACCGTCGCCGCGATCTTCTTCTGGAACTCGGGCCGGATGCTGCTCGGCCCGCAGGACATTGCCGTGTTCATGTACCTGATCCCTGTCGCCACCTTCGCCACGGAAGCCGTGCGTGGCAACCGTCCCGGGCTGATCGAGGCGGTCGCGGCAGCGGTGGTCGTCGGCGCGCTCGTCGCCGACTACCTCGTGCAGCGGCGGGCTCGCCATGTGGTCGCCGCCGCGCCCGCCCTGCCGAGCTAGGTGACGTCGAAGCCGGGGCCGGTGATCGGCCGCGACTGCAACAGGTGGACGTGGCCCTGCTCGATCGCCCACTCGATGTCCTGTGGGACGCCACCTGCGTGTGCCTCCAGCTCGCGCCCGAGCGCGCCCAGCCGGGCGATCTGCTCCTCGTCCAGCGAGAAGGCAGCAGCGCGCTCGACCGGCGTCTCGAGCTCGACCGTGCCCGCACCCTCGGGGTTGCGCACCACCATCAGCTCCTTCGCGCCGAGCAGGCGCCTCGTACACGTGAGCGTCGCCCGGTCGACCAGGAACTCGTCGGGCGTGACGATGCCCGACACGACACCCTCGCCGAGCCCCCAGGCCGCATTGATCACGAACTCGGCGCCGCTGCCGGTCAGCGGGTTCGCGGTGAACAGGACGCCGGATACCTCGGCGTCGACCATGCGCTGGAGGACGACGGCGAGCAGCGGACCGCGGTCAGCGTCGGTGCCTGCCGCTGGGCGGGCCTGCCGGTAGGCGACCGCCCGTGCTGTCCAGAGCGAGGCCCAGCAGCGGCGCACCGCGTCGAGCACTGCCTCCGCGCCGCGCACGTCGAGGAAGGTGTCGTGCATCCCCGCGAACGAGGCGCCTGGAAGATCCTCGGCGGTG
>CANNRA010000022.1 GCA_947507735.1 Actinomycetota bacterium | reverse complement strand
GGGTCTGCCCCGACTTTGGTTGACAGTGGTTTTGGCCTTCAGGCTGCTTCGAGCTCGCGGTTGTGGAGGGCGAGTTCGTATTCGACTGGGGTGAGTCTGCCAAGGGCGCGTTGGCGGCGTCGGCGGTTGTAGGTGTGCTCGATCCAGGTGATGATCTCCAGGCGCAACTCCTCGCGGGTCTGCCAGGGGTGGCGGTCGAGGACGTTCTTCTGCAAGAGCGAGTAGAACGACTCCATCGCGGCGTTGTCGCCGGCGGCGGCGACGCGGCCCATCGATCCGCGCAGCCGGTGGGCGGTGAGCACGGCCCGGAAGCGTCTCGATCGAAATTGCGATCCCCTGTCCGAATGAATTATCAGCGTGCCAGCGGGCTGCCGTCGGGCGATCGCAGTGCGGAGCGCCACCACAGCGAGCTCGGCGGTCATCCGGTCAGCGAGCGCGTAGCCGACGATCCGCCTTGAGCAGACGTCCTTGAACGCGCAGAGGTAGAGCTTGCCCTCGGCGGTCGGGTGCTCGGTGATGTCCACGAGCCACTTCTCATCGAGCTTGGCTGCGGTGAAGTCGCGCTCGATGAGGTCATCGTGGACGGCCGGGCCCGGTGTCTTTCCTGTTCCGCGACGGCCTTTGCGGGTCGTCGTCGACCAGACATGGTGCTCGCGGCAGAGCCTGTGCACACGGTTCTCGCTCACCGTGTGGCCGGCTCGTTCTAGCTCGTCGGTGATGAAGCGATAGCCGAACTCCGGGTCATCAGCGTGAACGTCGACGATCGTGTTCACGAGATGGGCGTCGTTCCAGTCGCGGTCGCAGACCGGGTCGCGTTGCCAGCTGTAGAACGCCTGGCGGGAGAAGCCGAGCACCTCGCAGGCCACCGCCACAGGCACCCCTGCGGCGGCAAGGTCACGGACCAGCGGGAAGATCATTTTGGCAGCGTCTCCGCAGCGAAGTAGGCGGCAGCTTTACGCAGGATCTCGTTCTCCTGCTCCAACCGGCGATTCCTGCGGCGCAGCTGTACGAGCTCGTTCTGCTCGGTACTCGTCAGACCGTCCTTGACACCGTCATCGATGTCGGCCTGAGCGATCCACCGCTTCAACGTCGACTCGGAGATCCCAAAATCAGCAGCGATCTCCGACCGCGGCGCACCACGCCGCCGGGCGACCGCGACGACATCCCGTTGGAACTCGACAGGGAACTTCTTTGGCATGACGACATCCTTCCCGCGAGACGGTGCCTCGCACAAGAGATGTCAACCAAAGTCGGGGCAGACCCATCGCGGCCGCCACGATCACTGCGGCAGCGACCACGACCGCAGCCGCCAGGACGACCCCGGCGGCACCGCGTGTGCTGACGACCCCGGCGAAATCGCCTGCGCTGAAGACCCCGGCAAAGACGCCTGCGCTGAAGACCCCGGTGAAACCGCTTCCGCTCAAGGTGACACCGCGGGCAGCAGCCGCCCCGGCGCCGGCGAAAACGCTTCCCAAGCGGCCCCCGGTCGCAACGAGCCACAAGAAGTAAGCGACTCCACGCAACGTCCCGACCCGTGGGCGTTGCGTCAGGAAGGGGCTTGCGGGCCTGGGTCGGGCGATGCACCACCTCGATCGCGTCGGCAGGAGGCGTCGGCTATCGTGCGCCCCATGGCGCGCACGCTCTTTGAAAAGCTCTGGGACAACCACGTCGTGAGCGAGGAGTCCGGTCGGGCCCTCCTCTACATCGACCTCCATCTCATCCACGAGGTGACGACCCCGCAGGCCTTCGACGGCCTGCGCCTCGCCGGGCGCAAGGTGCGCCGGCCGGATCGCACCTTCGCCACGATGGACCACAACGTCCCCACCGACGGTGGCCCGGCCACCGACCCGCTGGCCAAGGCGCAGCTCGACGCGCTGGCGCGGAACTGCGCCGAGTTCGGCGTGCCGATCTACCCGCTCTTCTCCGGCAAGGAGGGCATCGTCCACGTGATCGGGCCGGAGCAGGGCCTGACCCAGCCCGGCATGACGATCGTCTGCGGCGACAGCCACTCCGCCACGCACGGCGCCTTCGGCACGCTCGCCTTCGGCATCGGCACCTCGGAGGTCGAGCACGTGCTGGCCACGCAGTGCCTGCCGCAGGCCAAGCCGAAGTCGATGCGCGTCCACTTCGCCGGCGCGCTGCCCGAGGGGCTGACCGCCAAGGACATGATCCTCGGCGCGATCGCGCAGCTCGGCGTCTCCGGCGGTGTCGGCTACGTCTTCGAGTTCACGGGCGAGGCGATCGAGGCCTTGACGATGGAGGGCCGCATGACCCTCTGCAACATGTCGATCGAGGCCGGCGCCCGCGCGGGCATGATCGCGCCCGACGAGACCACCTTCGCCTATCTCAAGGGCCGCCCGGCCGCACCGCAGGGCGCCGACTGGGACGCCGCCGTCGCACGCTGGCGCGAGCTCAAGACCGACGCCGGCGCGACCTACGACGCCGAGGTCACGATCGACGTGCACGCGCTGGAGCCGCAGGTCAGCTGGGGCACCAACCCGGGCATGGTGCTGCCGATCAGCGGCCGCATCCCGCAGGCTGCCGACATCGCCGACCAGGGCGACCGCGAGGCGCTCGAGCGCGCCCTCCTCTACATGGGCCTCAAGGGCGGCGAACGCATCGAGGAGCTCGCCATCGAGCGCGTCTTCATCGGCTCGTGCACCAACTCGCGCATCGAGGATCTCCGGGCCGCTGCGGCAGTCGCCGCCGGCCGGCAGGTCAGCCCGGGCGTGCGCGCCATGGTCGTCCCCGGCTCGGCGCTGATCAAGAAGCAGGCCGAGGAGGAGGGGCTCGATCGCATCTTCACCGAGGCCGGCTTCGAGTGGCGCCACGCTGGCTGCTCGATGTGCCTCGGCATGAACCCGGACACGCTCGCCCCCGGCGAGCGCTGCGCATCCACCTCGAACCGCAACTTCGAGGGCCGGCAGGGCCGCGGTGGGCGCACGCACCTCGTGAGCCCCGCGATGGCCGCTGCCGCCGCGATCGCCGGCCACTTCGTCGACGTTCGCACCTTCGACCTGACGCCTGTGGGGGCCTGACCATGAACCCGTTGAAGAAGGTCACCGGCCGTGTCGCGGTGCTCGATCGCCCCGACATCGACACCGACCAGATCATGCCCAAGCAGTTCCTCAAGCGCATCGAGCGCACCGGCTTCGGGCAGTTCCTCTTCTACGACTGGAAGTTCGAGGAGGACGGCACGACCCTCCGCGATGACTTCCCGCTCAACAACCCGGCCTTCACCGGCGCGAAGATCCTGCTGGCCGGCCGCAACTTCGGCTGCGGCTCCTCGCGCGAGCACGCGCCGTGGGGTCTGCAGGACTTCGGCTTCGACGTCGTCATCGCGCCGTCGTTCGCCGACATCTTCAGCAACAACTGCACGAAGATCGGCCTGGCCGCGCTGCGCATCCCCGAGGACGAGCTGCAGGCGCTCGTCGCCGAGGTGGACAGCCGCGCCGGCAGCGAGATGACGGTCGACCTGGAGACCCTGACGATCACCAGCCCGCAGGGCCGCGTCATCCCGTTCGTGCTCGACGCGTCGATCCAGCGCCGCCTGGTCGAGGGCCTCGACGACGTCGGCCTCTCGATGCTGAAGGACGCCGAGATCTCGGCCTATGAGGCGACGCGCGCCCACGCGCCCGACACGCTCGCTGCCGCGCTGCGCGCGTAGGGGCTACACGGGAGGGCGGGGCGGCTCGTCGGCCGGCCCCGCGGCCGACGCCGACATCGCTTCGTGCTGTCGCTGGTACTGGCCGTCCTTGCGCGCGCCCCACATCAGCAGCCACCACCACACGGCGACGCCGAGCGCCATCGGGACGACGACGAGCAGGCTGAGGGCGACGGTGGTCACTGCACCTCGATGCTATGCGTCGGCGAAGCCGCGAAGCGTTGTCTCGACGAGCCGCGGCAACGTCGCGACGTTGTAGCCGCCCTCCAGCACCGCGGCCACGCGGGGCGCCATGGCCGCGCAGCGCCGCGCCAGCTCGTGGAAGCCCGGGCCGGTCAGCTCCATCCCGGCCAGCGGATCGTCGATGTGGGCGTCGAAGCCGGCCGACACGATCAGCAGGTCGGGCGCGAAGCGCGCGAGCGCCGGCTCGACGATCTCGCGGAACGCGGCCAGGTAGGCGTCGTTGCCGGAGCCGGCCGCCAGCGGGATGTTGATCGTCGTCTCGTTGCCCTCGCCGGGGCCGCCCGTGCCGGGATAGAACGGCCACTGGTGCAGGCTGAGGAAGAGGATCGACTCGTCGTCCTCGACGATCGCCTGCGTGCCGTTGCCGTGGTGGACGTCCCAGTCGACGATCGCGACGCGAGCGAGGCCGAGCTCCACCTGCGCGTGGCGCGCGGCGATGGCGGCGTTGCCGAAGATGCAGAAGCCCATCGCGCTGCGCGGCAGCGCGTGGTGGCCGGGCGGCCTGCCGATCGCGAAGCCGCCCTGCTCGACAGCGGCGATCGCCGCGCCGGCCGAGAGCAGCGCCGCCTCGTAGGTCGTCGGCGAGCCCGGGGTGTCGCCGTCCAGCCAGACGTCGCCGTGGATGCCCTTGATGTGCTCGACGTGAGCAGCCGTGTGGCAGCGAAGGATCGCCTCGACGGGAGCTTCGCCGCTCTCGGTCAGGCCGGGGAAGTGCTCGTGCAGCGCGACGAGGCGCGCGGGCGTCTCCGGATGGTGGCCGGTCGGATGCAGCTCGGCCATCCGCGTGTTGCCGACGATCTCCACGGGGCGATTGTAGGAGCGGCCGCCGGGTCGGGCCGGTCTAGCTCGAGAGGCGCCGGGCGAGGCCGTCGAGGCCCCAGCGGGTCGCCAGCTCGGCGCCACGGGCCCAGGTCGGCTCGGCGTCGTCCAGCTCGGGCAGCGGCGCCGAGCGCTGCATCGTCGCCAGGTGGCGGTACACCAGCACGGGCTCGGCCTGGTCGGTGAGCAGCCCCGCCGCGAAGATGCCCTCCAGCGTGCCGTGCTGCTGCAGCAGCAGCGCGCCCTTCTTCTCGCCGATGCCGCGCGCGCCGGGGATCTTGTCGCTCGGGTCGCCGCGCAGGGCGACGAAGTCGGCCACCTGGTCGGGGCGCACGCCGTACTTCGCCTCGACCTCGGCCGGGCCGAGCCGGGCCAGCTCGCTCGTGCCGCGCACGGGGGAGAGGATCGTCGTGGTCGGCGTCGCCAGCTGGTAGGCGTCGCGGTCGCTGGTCAGCACGAGGCACGCGCCGCCGATCGCCTCCTCGGCGGTCGAGGCGGCGGCCAGGAAGTCGTCGGCCTCGAAGCCGGCGCCCTTCGCCACGTGGAAGCCGAGCGCGGCGCACAGCTCCGGCATCAGCGCCAGCTGCTCGACGATCTCGGGGTCGAAGTCGCGGCCCGACTGGTAGCTGGGCAGCAGCTCGTTGCGGTAGGTCGGTGCGTCCAGGGTGTCCCAGGCGACGAGCACGGCGCGCGGCTTCTCGGCGCGCCAGGCGCGCTGGATCATCGTCGCGACACCCTCCAGCGCGTTGCCCGGGGCGCCACCGCTGCGGCGGATCGTCGAGGGCAGCCCGTGAAAGGCGCGGTGGGCGAGCGAGTCGCCGTCGATCGCGAGCAGCGGCCGTCCTGCGGCCGCACCCATGCCGGGAAGCCTGTTCACTGGCGCATCACAGCTCGGCGTGCAGCTTCCAGATCGCTTCCATCAGGCGGTCGGTGGCGATCTGCGCGGCATCACGGTGCGACATGTCGGCGAGGTCGTCGATGTTGATGGGCTTCCCGTAGGAGACCTTGAGCTGGGCGAAGCGCGAGAGGCCGGCGGTGCCCTGCAGCGCGGCCGGCACGAGCGGCACCCCGGCGCCGAGCGCGATCCGGGCAGCGCCGGTGTGCGGGCGCGCGTCGAACTTCTTGCGCAGCCCCTTGCCCGGGCGCGTCCCCTCGGGGAACATCGCGATGATCTCGCCCGACTTGGCCAGGCGCATCGCGGTCTTCATCGCGTCGATGTCGCCCTCGCCGCGGCGCACCGGGAAGGCGCCGGTCGCCTTCATCGCGCTCTTCAGCAGCGGGTTGAACAGCTCGGACTTGGCCATGAAGCGCAGCTGCTGCTTCGGCCACAGCGCCAGGCCGAGCGGCCACGGGTCGAAGTTGGAGTTGTGGTTCGCGCACAGCACGTAGCCCGTGTCGGTGGGCAGGTTCTCCTGCCCCTGGACGCTGTAGCGGTACGGCCCGTGGATGAGCGGCCAGGTTGCGGCGCCGAGGAAGAAGTAGAAAGGAGTGACCACGCGAGGGATTCAACCTGAAGGCCGGGGCGTGCGTCGGCAGGCCCGCCACGCGTGACGCCTCGCCGGGGGCTGTTTGGATGCTGCGGTAGGGTATCCCGCGTGCCCAAGACCCTCGTCATCGCAGAGAAGCCGTCCGTCGCCCTTGACATCTCAGGGGCGCTGCCGGGTGCGTTCGAGAAGCACGAGGGCTATTTCGAGGGCGAGAACGCCATCGTCACCTACGCCGTCGGCCACCTCGTCGAGCTGATCGAGCCCGAGGGCTACGACGAGAAGTTCAAGAAGTGGCGGATGGCCGACCTGCCGATCATCCCCGAGGAGTTCCGCCTGCAGCCGCGCGATGCGAAGAGCAAGAAGCAGCTCAACGTGATCGTCAAGCTGCTCAAGCGGGCCGACGTCGACAAGGTGATCAACGCCTGCGACGCCGGGCGCGAGGGCGAGCTGATCTTCGCCTACATCTTCGAGAGCGCCGGGGTCGAGAAGCCCGTCGAGCGCCTCTGGATCAGCTCGATGACCAAGCAGGCCATCAAGGAAGGCTTCGAGAAGCTCCGTCCCGGCGACACGATGCGCCCGCTGGAGTCGGCGGCGCGCTCGCGCTCGGAGGCCGACTGGCTGATCGGCATGAACGCCACCCGTGCCGCCACGATCCGTGGTCGCGCCTGGGTCGGCGGCGTCGTCTCGCTCGGCCGCGTGCAGACGCCGACTCTCGCCCTGATCGTCAAGCGCGAGCGCGAGATCCAGCGCTTCGTTCCCGAGCCGTACTGGCTCGTCAACGCCACCTTTGACCCGCGCTACATCGGCGCCTGGTTCAACGCCAAGGCCGCCGACAACGAGACGTGGGCCCGCACGGGCGAGCACGCCGAGGAGATCGTCGCCCGGGTCACCGGCAAGACCGGCGAGGTGAAGAAGGTCGAGCGCAAGGAGCAGTCGCAGGGCGCCCCGCTGCTCTACGACCTGACCTCCCTGCAGCGCGACGCCAACAGCCGCTTCGGCTTCTCGGCCCGGCGCACGCTCTCGACCGCTCAGAGCCTCTACGAGGACAAGAAGGCGCTCACCTATCCGCGTACCAACAGCCGCTACCTCAGCGGCGACATGGTGCCCCTGCTGAAGCCCACGGCCGCGACCCTGCTCGAGCACGGCGAGTACGCCGCCGGTGCCCGCTTCGTCGTCGCCCTGGAGAGCCTGCCGCTCGGCCGCGTCATCAACGACGCCAAGGTCGACGACCATCACGCCATCATCCCGACCGACGTCGATCACCACCTGCACACGTTCTCGCCCGACGAGAGGCGCATCTTCGACCTCGTCGCGCGCCGCTTCCTCGCCGTCTTCCATCCGCCGGCCAAGTTCGCCAAGACCGAGGTCGTCACCGAGGTCGAGGGCGAGACCTTCCGCACCCGCGGCAAGATCACGCTGGAGCCGGGCTGGCGCGGCGTCTACGGCCTCGAGGCCGACGAGGAAGGCACCAAGAAGGACGACGACGAGGGCGAGGGCAACGAGCTGCCGACGCTCGAGGTCGGGCAGCAGGTTGTCTGCGCCAGCGCCGAGCTCGACGCGAAGATGACGCGCCCGCCCGCCCGCTACACCGAGGCGACGCTGCTCTCCGCGATGGAGGGCGCCGGCAAGTTCGTCGAAGAGGACGACATTCGCGAGGCGCTCAAGGAGCGCGGCCTGGGCACCCCGGCGACCCGCGCCGAGACGATCGAGACGCTGATCCGCCGCGAGTACATCGAGCGCGTCGGCAAGGATCTCCAGGCGACGCCCAAGGGCATCCAGGTGATCACGATGCTCGACGAGCACCCGCTGACCTCCCCGGAGCTCACCGGCGAGTGGGAGAAGCAGCTCACCGACATCGAGAAGGGCCAGGGCAGCACCGCGGACTTCATGGCGGGCATCGCCGAGCTCGCCCGCACCACGGTCGAGCATCTGGCCGCTCTCGACAAGGAGAAGCTGCGTCCCGAGCGCGTCGAGCTCGGCCTCTGCCCGCGCTGCGGCGCCGAGAGCGGCGAGATCCTGCGCGAGAACTCCAAGGCCTACGGCTGCACCAGCTGGAAGAGCCGCGAGGAGGTGGGCTGCGGCTTCGTCATCTGGAAGCGCGTCGCCGGCCGCACGCTCACGCCCGAGGTGGCGCGCCAGCTGATCGAGGAAGGCAAGACCCGCGACGTCCTCGCCGGCTTCAAGAACAAGGCCGGCAAGCCGTTCCGCGCCCGCCTGATCCTCAACGAGGAGGGCAAGGTCGAGTTCCAGCTGCCTGCCCGCCCGCAGAAGCCTGGCGCCGAGGGCGACGAGCCCGCAGAGCCCGAGGAGGGCGCCGAGCTGGCGGCCGCTCCGGGCACCGCAGCGGAATAGTCTGCGGCTCAGCGCCGTTCCTCTACACTAGAACGCCCCCTCGTCGCCTGCGCCTGCTCTGGCGCGTCCTTTGAAGGACTACGGAAAAACGAGGAAAAGCGCAGTACGCTGAGAAAGTCCCCAGGGAAAAGTTTCGCGGATCGCCCATGTTGTCCGCCGGGAAAGGAAGTTGGAAGCTCTTGTCGACCAATCAGTTCCAGGAACTACTTGAGAGCGATCAGGCGAAGATCATCTTCGACAACGCCGAGGTTCGCGGGTTCATCGATCCCGCTGAGCTGGAGGCCTTCGCACTCGAGCACGACATGTCCGCCGAGGAGATCGAGGAGCTGACGCGCGAGATCGAGCGCCTCGGTCACGACATCGGTGTGGCCAAGGCCAAGGCCGAGGAGGCCGAGCCGGTCGTCATTGCGCCGATCGAGTCTCACGAGATGGTCGGCACCGCCGACTCGCTGCAGCTCTTCCTCGCCGATGTTGGCCGCCACAAGCTGCTCACCGCAGCCGAGGAGGTCCATCTGGCGAAGGCGATTGAGCGCGGTGACGTGCTGGCGAAGCGCCGCATGATCGAGTCGAACCTGCGCCTGGTGGTCTCCATCGCCAAGGGCTATCGCGGCCTCGGCGTGCCGTTCCTCGACCTCATCCAGGAGGGAACGCTGGGCCTCAACCGCGCGGTCGAGAAGTTCGACTGGCGCCGTGGCTACAAGTTCTCGACGTACGCGACCTGGTGGATCCGCCAGTCGGTGCAGCGCGCCGTGGCCAACCACGCCCGCACGATCCGCGTGCCGGTTCACGTTGTCGAGCGCCAGCAGAAGCTGTCCCGCGCGTCGCGCCGGCTCGAGGTCGAGCTGGGCCGCGAGCCCACGCGCGAGGAGCTTGCCGAGGCAACCGGTCTCCCGCTCCAGCACGTCGACGAGGCGCTCGGTGCCGCTCAGGCCTCCGTGTCGCTGAACCAGACGGTCGGCGCGGACGACGAGGGCGAGCTCGGCGATCTCTTCGCCGACCGCGAGGCTGCCGATCCGTTTGACGAGGCCGAGGAGAGCCTGCGCCGCCAGGGCGTGCGCAAGGCGCTCGATTCGCTGCCGGAGCGCGAGCGGCGCATCCTGGAGCTGCGCTTTGGCTTCGACGGTGAGCCGTGGACGCTCGAGGCGATCGGCCACGAGCTCGATCTCACGCGCGAGCGCGTCCGCCAGCTGGAGAGCCAGGCGCTTGCCCGGCTTGCCTCGCTGCGCGAGCTCGCAGCACTGGCTGCCAGCGCCTAATTCCATCGCCGGCCGCGTGCGGCCGTGACGAGCACGATCCCGAGAGGCCGCCGCGAGGCGGCCTCTCGTCTTCCCGGGCATCCCTCGTTCGAGCAGTCTTTCTCGGTTCGTAAACCGTATGGGTGAGGGATTGGGGCGTGTTTCGGCTAAAGCAGCGGGGGCTGGCGGCCGATGACTCCCATGTGGACGCAGCGGAACGTAAAGACATTCTCGACCGCTACATGGGTCACTCCAAGCGTTTCGAGGAAGCCGCCGCACGCCAGAAGGTGTCGCATTCTGGTCCCGCCGCTCAGGCGACGGCGGAAGTCATCCAGCTGAACGCAAGCCAGCGCCCGCTCGCGGTGTCGCCGACGGCGCGTGAGCTCGAGGTGCTGCAGCACATCGCGGACGGCCTCGCGAATCGCGAGATCGGCACGAAGCTCTTCCTCTCGGAAGAGACCGTGAAGTCGCATGTGCGTCACCTGCTCGCGAAGCTGACTGCGCGCTCGCGCGCCCACGCCGTGGCCGTTGGCCTGCGGTGCGGCCTGATCAACTAACGCGCTTTCAGTTCGCCGCCAGCCGTGGTCGGGATCCCTCTTGTGGGGGATGCGAGGGCGCGCCGGCGTGAGCAGTCTGCCGCTACCAAAGAACGCCGCCGCCGCGTGTGGAGGCGTACGTGATGAGCTTGATGATGGAGCGGTGCATGCGAGGCCTTTCGGAGGAGGGGCTTACGCTGAAACGTCGCCGAAAACGTACTTCGCTGACTACGGGGCCGGAACATGACTATCGCGTTAGTGCCATCCTCACTTCTGCGTGCTGGGCGGTCGGCAGCCGCCAGCCTTGAGCTTCGAACGCGCCTCTACCTTCTGGTTCTTGCCACCTCGGGAATCGTCATCGGCGCTCTCCTCATTGGGCTAGAGCCACGGTTAGAAGAGCGTTGGTCTGTCGTCGGACTCGCGGCTGCGGCTGCAATCGCCGAGCGCGGACGAGTGCGTTTAACTGACCGGCACGAAGAGTCGATCTCGCTCTTGCCGACGTTTTTCGCAGCCGTCTTGGCTGGGCCGCTGGCGGGATTCTTGGTAGGCGGCGCATCGTTCATACTCGACTTCCGTCGTCCGTACGCTCGGTGGGGTGTCTATACGTCTACGCGGGCGATCTCGGGTGCCGGCGCGGGTATGGCGGCGCAAATTGTTGTCTCTCCTAGGGCATCTGCGTTTCATGCGGTGCTCCTCGCCACACTCGTTGCTGCCGTGACGATTGAGGCGCTAGATGGCGCCTTCTTGGCCGTGACTGGCGCCGTTCGCTGTGCGTACCAGCGACCCTGGGATGTCGCAAAGGCGCGGTTGCCACTTATGCTGTCTTCTCTACCGCTTGCTGTCCCGGTGGTAGCGATGCTCGTAGTTGCACAGAGAAGTGTCTCGCCTTGGACTCTTCCGCTTTTCTTCGCGCCGGCCCTCACGGCACATCGACTCTTTGTGATGTATCAGTCGAAGTCGAGTCTCGCAGGGAGCCTGTCGGACGCAAACGTCAAGCTTGAGGAAGCCAGTCTTGCCTTGGCGGTTTCGTTGGTCGCGGCACTTGATGCTCGCGATCGATACACCGCGGGCCACTCGGCTTCCGTTGCGGATCATGCGCGGTGCATTGCTGGTCGACTCGGGTTGAAGCCTGGCGATGCCGAAGTCGTCTTCCGGTCGGGACTCGTTCACGACATAGGGAAGATCGGGCTCCCGGAAACACTGCTCGAAAAGTCTGGCCCGTTAGAACCAGACGAACGCAGGCTTATCGAACTTCACCCAGTTACTGGTGCTGAGATTCTTGAGAAGGGCGGTGCGTCGGCGGAACTGATAAGTGGTGTGCGCCATCACCACGAGCGTTACGACGGCGGCGGGTATCCGTCGGGGTTATGCGGCGAGGGGATCCCCCTCATCGCGAGGATAATCTCAGTCGCTGACGCATACGACGCAATGGTTTCTGATCGACCTTATCGTCGGGCTCTCGGTAAAGAATTAGCGATTAATCGTCTCATTGAAAGGCGAGGATCTCAGTTTGACCCTCGTGTTATTGATGCATTCGTTTCTTGCATTGCGCCAGGGTCGACTCGTGGCGGAGTCGAAATAGATGATCGAGAATCGCATATTTTTGCCCGCGCACATAGTTGTGAATTAATAGCCCTCGCGTAGAAGTTTTACGGCGGCTTCTGTTCGCCTTGTAACGCCGAGCTTTCGGAATATCGATCGTAGATGCACCTTTGCGGTCGATTCGGCGATGAAAAGCTTCGTCGCTATACCAGTGTTCGTCATGCCAGCGAGTAGGAGGTCTGCGACTTCTCGCTCCCTTGGCGTAAGGAGCGAAGAGGGTGAAATTGGAGGGCGGCCATAGTGTGGCAAATGAATCGCGGTTGCTATTTCGTGGTCGCGTGACCTCGCAACAAGGGATGCAAGAACGTTTAGTCCGCCGTCGGTTGCTGCCAGTCGATAGACGAGATCGGGGAAACCTCTGTAGGAGGTGACAATAAGGTCGGAGGCGCCGCCTGCCACTAGGAATTCGATTTCCTTGCCTATTTCTTCGACGCTTCCGGCTGTCTGGAACTTCGGGTTAACGCTTCTCAGGATCATTCGGCTTGCTGATCGCGTCGCTCGTGCCTCGAATCCGAAGGAAGTGGTCTCCGAGCGCGCTTGGGATGTGGCTGCCCCGTCGAAGTCGCCCATCCCGGTGAGGGCGATTGAGTGCATGGCAAGTAGTTCGGCAAAGAGTCCTCGTTCGGTCACTACCGCACCCTCTGGGGCGGTTGCGGCCGCGGCGGATTCGAAATCTCCAGTTCCGATGAATGCACGGGCGCGAACGATTTGAGCGTTCATTTCTGTGAATGCCCGCGATTCTGGATTCGGGTTCGCTTTGACCGCTTGATTGAGGATTGAGTCAGCTTCCCCGAACTCTCGCAGGCCGATTAGCGCAAGAGCTTGTGTGGAAAGGACATGGCTCCGAACGAATGGAAGGCGGTACCTTGCCGCGTGGTTCAGCGCGTCATTGGAAACGCGAAGAGCGAAATCGTATTGAGCATTCCAGGCCAACATGTAGGCGTATACGTGCAGAAAGACCGAGACGATCATGGGATCTGAGGAATGTTCAACTAGCGGAAATGCAAGATGGGCTGCCTCGAGTGCTTCGCCGAATGTGTGGTGTGCGCGTCCGCTCACGTAGCGGGCCGAAGCAATACGGAGCTGTGCGTTCGCTGATCTAGCGTCGATGATCGACTCTAGTTCTCTGAAGGCGCTTACGGAGTCCTTCGTTTCGAGTGCGCATGAGGCCGTGAGTCGGCCCCAGGCAACGGCCTCTCGATCTCGATCATCAAGCTTTTCCAGATCTATCCCTTCGAGATACTTGAGCGCTCGGTCATCGTGGTGTGACAGATGAGCGGCAGTACTAGCGCTCGTCAGCGCCCGCGCGACCAAAGTCGAGTCGGCCGGTAAATTCCGATGCGCGTGAAGCGATAGCGATTCACATCTCGTGTAGTCGGACGCTCGTTGGGCAAGTCCGGCGCGTGCAAGAAGGGTCACCCCTGACTCGCCTCGGTAGTTTGTAACTGCCGTCAGCCACTTGCGAATTGTCTCGAGACGACCCTCGTCCTGCAACGTGCTTAGTGCTGCGGCCATGATTTCGTCCTGAAGCTCTTTGTCATCCGAGAGTTCGCTGAGCCTGAGCGCTGTTGTCCAATCAGAGCGCCTTCGGCAAGTTCGTACAAAGCGGGACAGGAGGTGCGCGTCCAGGCCGTGAGTTGTGAGATGCGTCGTAAGGAACGTAGTGACAAGCGGGTGTAAGAGAATCGTGGTTGTCCGCCGTGATGCCATCAGGCCGTGGGCGACTAAGTTCTCGATGAGCAGGTTGCCTTCCGTTACGCCGAGCGCCTCACTTACGAAATCGGTTGTGACCTCGTGGCAGAGGGCGATGATTGGCAATGCGCGTTGCGTCAGTTGTGAGGTGATCTCGAAGATTTCGCTCGCGATGTACTCCTGAAGAGTCTCAGGCAGCGGCCCGGTGCGCTTCGGCAGGATCCGCGGGTCGGCATGCCAGCCGAGCGAGAGGATCGCCGGCCAGCCGCGGCTGATCGTCGTCAGCTCGCGGGTCACCGCAGGGGCTTTGCCGTCCAGGAGCCTGGCGGCTTCGGCGCGGGTGATGGCCAGCGCCTGCTGCTCCAGCTCGTAGATGTCGCCGTAGAGGAGCTGGCGGGCCGAGGCCCAGGCGGGGCGCGTGCGGGCAGTGATCAGCAGGGGGACGGTGGTGCGCGCGACGATCGCCTCGAACAGGGCCTCGGAGTCGGTGGAGGCGGCGATCAGCTGGTAATCGTCGACGACCAGAAGGCGATCAGCGGGCCACTGGACGAGGTGCTCGACCATCACCTCGGTGAAGTGGTTCGCCAGGTCGCGTGACTGGGCGGCCACACGGAGGTGCATGCGCAGCTCGCGCTCGAGCTGGGGCAGCGCCTCGATGATCAGCGCGGCGAGATCGTGCGCGAGCCCCGCGACGTCGCTCGACGCCGCGGTGCACGGGTACCAGGCGTGGGGACGGTGCGTCATCCACTGCTCGGCGAGCGTGGACTTGCCGTAGCCCGCGGGCGCGACGAGGAGCTTGATCCGGCTCGTGTTGCGGTCGAGCAGGCGCGTCAGGCGGGGCCGCTCCACGATCGGGCGGATGCGCAACACAGCGGGTGTCGTCTCGAGCGGTGCCTGCATGCCAGCCAGCTCCGGTCTTGCTGACGCTAGCGCGATGGGGGCGGTTGTCACAAGTCGATGAGCGGAAGTCCTGCCCGGCTGCCCGCCGGGCAGGAGCTCCGGTCGGGGTTCTCAGCGGGAGCCGCTGCCCGGACGGTCAGCCAGCAGCGGGTCGATGCCCGTCAGCGCGCGATACGCGAGCGGGATCTGGCGCCGGCGCGTCACGCCGAGCTTCTGCCGCAGGACATCACTGTGGGCCTTCGCCGTGCGCGGCGAGATGCCGAGCCGTGAGCCCACCTCGAGGTTCGAGCACCCCTGCGCGATCAACTCGACCACCTGCCGCTGGCGATCCGTGATGCGCGCAGTGCGCTCCATGAGTGCGTTTGACATGGAGCAACGCTAGGAAACAAGCCGTTCATTGCTGCATTGACCGATAGGAGTATCTTCTTTCGCCGCGTCCCGCGGAGCCGGTGCGGCTGCTGCGGGGACACGCCCGCACGGGTCAGCTGGGGTGGAGGAAGCCGGCGCTGTGGCCGAGGGCGTCGAGACCGGCGAGATCGGCGAGACCGGCGGGAACGTCCAGCGCTGAAGGCGCAGACTGGTGCAGGTGCGGAGTCAAGGTGGGTGTCTACGGACATGCCCAACCGGCGCAACGCATATCCTCGCCCACGTGAAGGTGGGCATCGTCGTTCCGTTCTCCTGGTCCTACTGGGGCGGTGTCAACGAGCACGCGTACCACCAGGCGCGCGCCCTCGAGAAGCTCGGGATCGAGACGCAGACGATCATCGGGCACGACCCGCCCGGCGTGCAGACGCGCCTGCTGCACCCGCGCGCCGGGCGCCACGACCGGCCGCCGGCCGACGTCATCCCGATCGGGCGCAGCGTGATCGTGCCGGCGAACGCCTCGTTGCCGAACATCGTGCTCAGTCCCAGCGCCATCTTTCGCATCCGCAAGCTGATGCGCGAGGAGCGGTTCGACGTGATCCACGTCCACGAGCCGATGACCCCCGCGACCTCCGTCGCCGCCCTCGTCTGGGCGCGCTGCCCGATCGTCGCCACGCATCACGCCGCCGGCGAGCTCGGCTGGCTGCGCTACGGCCAGCACTTCTGGGGCAACCTGCTGCACCGCGTCGACTACCGCATCGCCGTGAGCGAGCAGGCGAGGCTCTCGGCCGCGCGCTGGTTCCCCGCGCACTACGACATCGTCCCGAACGGCGTGCAGATCCCGGAGACCGCGGACGCCACGGGCCGTGCCAACCGCATCGTCTTCATCGGCCGCCACGACCCGCGCAAAGGGCTGGAGGTGCTGCTGCGCGCGTGGCCGGAGATCCACCGGCGCACCGGCGCACGGCTACGCATCATCGGCGCCGACCCGCTGGCCGTCGGCCTGCTGATGGCGCGCACGCACGTGCACGAGGAGTCGATCGACGTGCTCGGCTTCATCGACGAGGACGAGCTGACGCGCGAGGTCGAGACGGCGCAGCTGCTGGTGGCGCCCTCGCTGGGCCAGGAGAGCTTCGGCATGGTGCTGACGCGCGCCTTCGCCTGCGCGACGCCCGTGGTCGCGTCCGACATCCCCGGCTACGCCGCCGTGCTGACCCCCGAGACCGGCGTGCTCGTGCCGCCAGGCGACGTCGCTGCGCTCGTCGAGGCCGTCTCCGCCCTCTCGGCCGACGAGCCGCGCCGCCGTGCCCTCGGCGAAGCTGCCCGGCGCCTCGCGATCGAGCGCTACTCCTGGGATGACATCGGCCGCCGCCTGGCCGCCATCTACGAGAACCTGGTGGCGCAAGCCCGGGCTGGACGCGCAGCGTGAGTCGCGTACTCGGCGTCCTGCGGTCACCCGTGGGACAGATTGGCATCGTCCTCCCCGGGCTCGCCGGGCTCGCCGCGCTCCTCTACTTCCGCGGCCCCGACTGGCACTCCGTCGGCAACGCCTTCCAGCAGGTGCGCTGGGAGTTCCTGGCGGCCGGCATCGGCCTCAACCTGCTCTCGATCATCGCGCGCTCGCTGGCCTGGAGCATCGTCATCGCCGAGGCGGTACCGAAGCCGCGCCCGGGACACCGCCTCGTCTTCTCGGCCTTCTGCGTCGGCCTGCTGGCGAATGTCGTGCTGCCGGGACGCGTCGGCGAGCTGGCGCGCGTCGCGGTGCTGATCCGCCGCCTGCCCGGCTCCAAGGGCCTCTGGCCGCGGCTGGTCGGGACGGTGTTCGCGCACCGCATCTTCGACCTCGTCCCGTCGCTCGGGCTGATCCTCTACGTGCTGCTCACGGCCAAGGTGCCGGCCTGGGCGACGACCAGCCTGATCGTCGTTGTCGCCGTCGGCGTCGTCCTGTTCGCCTTCGGGATCGCCGTGGCCCGCCGCCATCACGTGCTCTCGCTGGACGGGCTGAGCACCTTCCGGCGTGTCATCGCCAACGCGCGCGTCGGCCTGGCCGTGATGCGCGCGCCGTCGTCGGCCGGCGGGGCGATCTTCTTCCAGGCGCTCGGCTGGCTCTGCCAGTTCTTCGCCGTGTGGATCACGCTGCGCGCCTTCTCGATCGAGACGGGCTTCCCGGCTGCGGGTCTCGTCCTCGTGCTGATGAACATCGCGATCATCGTGCCGCTGTGGCCGGGCAACGTCGGCCTGCTGCAGGCGGCGGTGGCGGTGCCGCTCGCGCACTACTACGGCGTCGACTACGACCACGCGTTTGCCTTCGCCGTCGGGCTGCAGGCGATGGAGGCCTCGGTGGGTGTCGGCGTGGGGCTGCTCTTCCTGGCGCGGGAGGGCCTGTCGATGGCGATGCTGCGCGGGATGAGCGGCGAGCCGGTGACCGAGCATGCTGCTGCTGGCCGCCCCGGCTAGCCTCAAGGGCGTTCTCGCCGCGCGGGAGGCGGCCGCTGCGCTCGGCCGCGGGGCGCGGAGCGTCGGTTGCGACGTCGACGAGTGTCCCGTCGCCGACGGTGGTGAAGGGACAGCCGATGCGCTCTACGGCGCGCTGGGTGGGGAGTGGCGCAGCGCCACCGTGAGCGATCCGCTCGGTCGGCCGGTCGAGGCGGCGTGGCTGCTGCTGCCGGACGGCAGCGCGGTCGTCGAGAGCGCCGCTGCGATCGGGCTGCCGCTGCTCGCCGAGGCGGAGCGTGACCCGTGGCGTGCGTCGAGCCGCGGGCTGGGCGAGCTGCTGCTGGCCGCGCTGGCGTGCCGGCCAGAGCGGCTGCTCGTCTGCCTCGGTGGCAGCGCGACGGTTGATGGCGGGGTGGGACTCCGCGCGGTGGTGGCGCGCGAGGCGCTG
>CANNRA010000021.1 GCA_947507735.1 Actinomycetota bacterium | reverse complement strand
CTCCGGGTTGGCCGGCTGCTGCGCTCGGCCAGCGCCACGATCGCGGCCCTGGAGCGCCGCGTTGTCAGCGAGCGCGCCGTGGCGCGCTGCCACGCGCTCGGCGTCGCTGTCCACGTCTGGACGATCGACGACCCCGCCGAGGCCGTACGCCTTGCAGCTCTCGGTGTCGACGCGATCGTCACCGATGTGCCCGCCCGGCTGGGAGCGGCGCTCGCGGCTACAATGGCACGGTGAGACGGCCACTCCTCGCCGCCATCGTCGCGCTCGCCGCCGCGCTGGCCATTCCGGCCTTCGCCGTCGCGGCGACCGAGCCTCCGCTGCCCGCCGCCCGGCTGGTCGACGCAGGCTTCAGCCCCGAGGTGCAGACGTCAACGCCGCTCCTGCCGCTAGGCGTGCACATTGCAGGTGTCGACGTCGGCGGCTTGCAGACCGACTCCGCCATGACCTTCGTGCGCGCTGCCTTCGCGCAGCCGCTCACCCTGATGCTCGGCAGCAAGCGCGTCCTGGTCTCGCCGACAGACCTTGGCGTCGTTGCCCTTGCCGATCGCGCGGTACGCCGCGCTCTCGCTTCGACGAGCGACAGCAGCGTTCCGCTGGAGGTGCGCGTGCCCGGTGCGGCCGTCCGCACGCTCGTCGCACGGCTGGCAGCCGGCTACGACCGCCGGGCGGTCTCGCGCAGCCTCGCGCTCCGCAACTTTCGTCCCGTCCTGACGAACGGGGTCAGCGGCCGCACGCTCGACCGCCCCGGTGCGGTTGCCGCGATCAGCAAGGCGCTCGCCGCCGGGACGCACACGCCCGTCGTGCTGCCGATCTCCGAGACCGCGCCCGCCGCTGCTCCCACCGGCTCGCTGCAGCTGATCCTCGTCCGCCGCGCCTCCAACACGCTGGAGCTGTTCGACGGCGTCAAGCTCGTCCGCAGGTTCGGCGTCGCCACGGGCCAGCCGGCCTATCCGACCCCGCTCGGCACCTTCTCGATCATCAGCAAGAAGCGCGACCCCTGGTGGTACCCGCCCCCCTCGCCTTGGGCGAAGGGCGAGTCTGCCGTCCCGCCGGGGCCCGGTAACCCGCTCGGTACGCGCTGGATGGGCCTCTCGGAGCCGCTCGTGGGTATCCACGGCACGCCGGACGCCGCCTCGATCGGCTACTCCCGCTCGCACGGCTGCGTGCGCATGCGCATCGACCAGGCCGAGTGGCTCTTCGAGCACGTCTCGATCGGCACCAGGGTGATGATCGTCCCGGCATGAGCAACGTCGAGACCACTCCGCCCACCGAGGCGCCGGGCAACAGCGTGCCGAAGCGCGTCGCCCAGGTCATCGCACTGCTCGCTGTCGGCGCGCTGCTGGGACTGCTGATCTGGAAGGTTGCCACGCGTGACGCGGGCGGCGCCGCCGCAAAGCTGGCCGCGAGCAAGGGCGCCCCGGTTGCCGCGCCGCAGTTCACGCTGCCACGCATCAACGGCATCCCCGGCGTTGCCGACGGCACCACCGTCAGCCTCGCCTCGCTCAAGGGCAAGGTCGTCGTGCTCAACTTCTGGGCGTCCTGGTGCATCCCGTGCAAGCAGGAGTCGCCGCGCCTGCAGGAGGCGTACATCAAGTACAAGGACAAGGGCGTCGTCGTGCTCGGGGTGGATGCGCAGGACTTCACCGGTGACGCGCGCTCCTTCGCCAAGAAGTACGGCCTGACGTACCTGATCGTGCACGACGGCAGCGGCAAGACGCTCAGCCCGTACGGCGTCACCGGCTTCCCCGAGACGTTCTTCGTCGATCGCCAGGGCAACCTCGTCGGCCAACGCATCGAAGGCGAGATCTCGGCGAAGCAGCTTGACGAGGGCATCACGCAGGCCCTCGCCACGTGACCCGCCTGCTCGCGCTCCTCGCCCTGGTGCTGACACTGGGCGCACTCGTCGCGGCGCCGGGCGCGCTCGCCAGCGATGCCCGTCCGACGCTCGGGGAGCTGGAGGGCGAGGTGATGTGCCCGACCTGCAAGACGACGCTGGACATGTCGAGATCGCCGGTCGCCGACAGCATCCGTCGCTTCATCACCGGGCGCATCGACGCGGGCGACTCCAAGTCCGAGATCAAGACGCGTCTCGTCGAGGAGTTCGGTCAGGCCGTGCTCGCCGAGCCGAGCAAGCGGGGCTTCAACCTGCTCGCCTGGGTGTTACCGCTCGTCGGCATCGTCCTCGCGGCGATCGTGCTCGGCGGGCTCGCCTACAAGTGGAGTCGCAGCCGTGGGACGCGCGGCGGAGGCCCTGGTGGCGCTGCCGGCGACGGCCTCGACGCCGACACCGAGCGCAAGCTGGACGAGGAACTCGCGCGGTTCGAGGACTGACGACGTGCTTGTCGCGTCGCTCGCCGCCAAGATCCCGATCGCGTTCGCCGCAGGCCTCGTGTCCGTGGTGACGCCGTGCGTCCTGCCGCTCGTGCCCGGCTACCTCTCGGCCATCTCGGCTGTCGAGTCGAACCGGCTGGGCGAGAAGGGCGTCTCCGCCCGCATCGTCCGCAGCAGCATCCCGTTCATCATCGGCTTCACGGTCGTGTTCGTCGCGCTTGGCGCCGGCGCTGCTGCGATCGGCCGGGTGGTTGACAGCCAGACCCGTAACGAGATCGCCGGCTTCGTGCTGGTCGTGCTCGGCCTCGTCTTCGTCGGCCTGCTGCACCTGCCCGAACGCGCGCTGGCACCGGGCCTGTTGCAGAAGGCGCGCTCCCGTGGCTCCAACGCGCTGCTCGGCGCCGCCTTCGCCGTCTGCGCTGCGCCCTGCATCGGCACCGTGCTCGCCTCGATCCTCGTGCTGGCCAGCGACGCCCGCTCGATCGTGCACGGCGTGCTGCTGCTCGTCGCCTACTCGGCCGGGCTTGGCGTTGCCTTCATCCTGGCCGGTGTCGCGTTCGCCCGCGCGATGGGGGCGTTCCGCTGGGTGCGTAACCGCTACGTCTACATTCGCGGCGTCGCCGGCGTGACCCTCGTCGCGCTCGGGCTCCTGCTCTTCTTCCACCGTGACTGGTGGCTGCACGTGCTGCTGAACCGCGCGCTCGAGGCCATCGGCCTCGGCGAGATCTAGCGGGTCGCCGGCCCAGGCAACGGCTGCCCTGCGGCCTCGTCGATGCGGCGCAGCATCGTCCCGAAGATGTGGCCATGGAACGGCCACAGCGCGTACCAGTAGGCGAGTCCGAAGAGTCCCGCCGGGTCGAACAGCGCTGTCTGCGTGATCGTCGAGCCGCCGCCCTCGGCCGGCTCGACCTCGAACTGCAGCCACGCCCGTCCCGGCAGGCGCATCTCGGCGCGCAGGCGCAGCAGCCGGTTGGGCTCGAACGCCTCGACCCGCCAGAAGTCGATCGTGTCGCCGACCGTGATGCCGACCGGGTCGCGCCGTCCGCGACGCAGGCCGGGGCCGCCGACCAGCAGGTCGAGCGCGCCGCGTAGCCGCCACAGCCGCGTCCCGGCGTACCAGCCGGTGGCGCCGCCGATCCGTGCGATCGGCGCGAAGGCGACGGCAGGCGTGTGCGCCACGGCGCGCGAGCGCGAGTCCACCAGCCGCGACCCGAAGCGCTTGCCGCCGTACCCTGCGTCGTCGCTCATCGCCTCGTCTGACCAGCGGGTGAGGGCGAGCTCGCGATCCTCGTTGCGCAACGCCCGGGCGATCGCCGCGGCAGCGTCCAGCGGCTGCACGTCGGGGAAGGCGGTGAGCGCCGCCAGGTCGTGCACCACTGTGTCGTTGCGCAGGCTGTCGACTAGCTTGCGACCGACGCCGGCATAGACCGGCGTGATGAAGCGCAGCCAGAGGCTCGACAGGTGGGGCGACAGGATCGGTACCGGCAGCATTCGCCGGCGCAGGCCGCGCTGCTTCGCGTAGAGCCGCATCAGCTCCATGTACGAGCACGTGTCGGCACCGCCGATCTCGAACAGCTCGCCGCCGGCCGGCTCCCGGTCGAGCGCCGCGAGCAGGTAGGCGAGCACGTCGTCGATGCCGATCGGCTGCGCGAGCGAGCCGACCCAGCGCGGCGTCACCATCACCGGCAGCCGCTCGACGAGGGCGCGGATCATCTCGAACGAGGCGCTGCCCGAGCCGATGACGATCGACGCGCGGAACTCGATCGTGGGCACGGTCGAGGCACGCAGGATCTTCCCGACCTCCTGGCGCGATGCAAGGTGGGTGGAGAGGGCGCCCTCGCCGAGGCCACCCAGGTAGATGACCCGGTGCACGCCCGCTGCCGCCGCCGCGTCGGCGAACGCGTGCGCAGCCTCGCGATCGGCGTCGTCGAAGGCGCGGCTCGAGCCCATCGAGTGGACGAGGTAGTAGACGGTGTCGACGCCGACGAGTGCCGCCGCCATCGAGGGTGGATCGAGCACGTCGCCACCCACCACCTCGGTGCCGGGGCCGACCCGTGGCGCCAGCAGGTCGGGGCGCCGTGAGAGGCAGCGGACGCGCTCGCCGCGCGCCTCCAGCTCGACCAGCAGCCTCCCGCCGACGTAGCCGCTCGCACCGGTCAGCAGGATCAGCCGCGCATCGGTCATGCCGAAGACGGTACAGGCCACGCTGCAGGCTGCGGCGGGGCGGCTGCTACGTTCGCCGGGTGGCCACGATCCTGCTCGTCGGCGTCGATCTCATCTTGCGTAGCCGGCTCGAGGGCCTGCTGCCTGGGCATGCGCTGACGACGCGTCCCGGTGCAGAGGTGCACCTCGTTGTCGCCGACATCTCGCGCGTGGATCCGGCCGAAGTCGTGGCGGCCAACCCCGGCGTGCCCGTGCTCGGCTACGGCAACCACACCGACACCGACGGCCTCCGGCGCGCCCACGAGGCGGGCTTCGCGCAGGTTGTCGTCAAGTCGGCACTGGTGGAGCGGGCGGGTCTCCTGGTATGCCGACTTCTCGGGTCTGTAGATTAGAAGCGTGACCTACGTTATCGCTGAACCCTGCATCGACATCCAGGATCGCTCCTGCGTCGACGTCTGCCCGGTTGACTGCATCCACGAGGTCGGGCGCATGCTCGTCATCGACCCCGAGGAGTGCATCGACTGTGGTGCCTGCGAGCCGGAGTGCCCGGTCGAGGCGATCTTCCCCGAGGACGCTCTCCCGGACAAGTGGGAGCCCTTCGTGAAGATCAACGCGACCTTCCTCGACGGCGTCGCCAAGGTCGGGCCGCTCGTCGAGTCGTACGCGACCGAGCACAACGTCCAGAACTCCCGCTAAGGGGCCCTGACGATGTCCAGGCGTGGGCCGCGGAGTTCGCTCCGTGGCTTCGCCGCGGTCCTGATCGTCGGCTAGCGCAGCGCGCCGACGACGACCGCGCCCGCAACGATCAGCCCGGCAGCGGCCACGAGCCGCAGCCCGATGTTCTCGGCCCGGCGCATCAGCACGGCTGCGGCCAGCACGCCCCAGAGCGCGCTCGTCGCGTTGAGCGGCGCCACGATCGTCACCTTCGCGCGCGAGAACGCCTCGGTCAGCCCGTCGTAGGCGAAGCCGAGCGCGAGGCCCGGGATGATGAACGGCACGGCGGAGCGTCGCACCAGCGACGGCAGCTCGCGGCCCCGTACCACCGCCAGGTAGCAGCCGGCCGTGACGCAGGCTGATGCGAGGACGAGCATCGCACCCACGAGCGGCGCCACCTGCGACCCATCCTCGGCCCAGCGCACGATGTTGTCGCGCACGCCGAAGAGGATCGCGCAGGCCGCCGCCAGCACCAGCCCGAAGGCGCGGAAGTGCTCGGGACGGGTGCGCTCCCAGGCGAGCGAGACGACGCCGGCCACCACGAGCACCGAGCCGAGCAGCAGCCAGCCGTTGAGCGGCTCGTCCAGCACCACGATCGCGATGAACGCCGAGATCAACGGCGCCACGCCGGTCGTGGTGGAGGTGCGGGCCGGGCCCGAGAGCTTGATCGCGTAGACGAACAGGATCTGCGACACGCCCGGCACGAACAGCCCGGCGAGCAGGAAGGGCCAGACGTTGTGCCAGGTGAGTCCGCTCAGCCTCGAGCCGGCGATCGCCGCGACGGCAGCCGCTGCGCCCAGGGCGACGACGTTGGTCACGAAGGCCCCCGTCACCGGGTCGGGCGCCACGCGTAGCGCACGCCGTGTCAGAACCGAGAGAATGCCGAAGAAGAAGGCTCCGAGCAGCGCGAGGAAGATGGCCATGCGCACATCCTCTCCCAACCGCCGCCGCACTGCGCGCGTGACCGCCGACGCCTATAGCGACGAGCTCGCTGCAGCTCAGGGCTAGAGTCGGGTGGCCGGCCTCGCCCGTAGAACACCGAACAGGCGCTGCGGGCACACGCCGATGCGGGCGCAGCGACAGGGCGGGATGCTGGGCAGATGAGTGCGGAGGCTCCGAGCGGCTTCGATGCCCTGCCGCCGCCGGCGATGGAGCGCAAGGCAGCCGACGTTGGCACGGCGAAGGCCGGTGCCGATCTTGTCAGCACGTTCGCGCTGGCGGTGCTTGCTGGCGCGTTCATCGCGCTCGGTGCCGCCTTTGCGACGACCGTGCTGGCCGGATCCAGCTCGCTGCCGTACGGCGTCGCGCGCGTCCTGGGTGGGCTCGCCTTCTCGCTCGGCCTCGTGCTCGTCGTCGGCGCCGGCGCCGAGCTCTTCACCGGCAACAACCTGCTCGTCATCGCCTGGGCGTCACGCCGCATCGCGACCACGCGCGTGCTGCTGCTCTGGGCTGTCGTCTATGTTGGCAACTTCGTCGGCGCCGTCGCCACGGCCGGGCTGGTGGTCGCTGCGCGCCAGCACACCTTCGGCAAGGGTGCCGTGGGCGACACGGCGCTCGGGCTTGCCGCCACCAAGACCGGCCTCGGCTGGGGCCAGGCAGTCGCGCTCGGCGTGCTCTGCAACGCCCTCGTCTGTCTTGCCGTGTGGCTGACCTACGGCGCGCACAGCCTTGTCGATCGCGTGGTCGCCGTCGTGCCGCCCGTCACCGCGTTCGTCGCGCTGGGCTTCGAGCACTCGGTGGCCAACATGTACTTCATCCCGTACGCGCTGCTGGTCAAGGGCGATCACGCCTGGCTGGCGGGGCGCAGCGGGCTCCCCGACCTCTCCGGCCTCACCTGGGGGCGCTTCCTCTGGCACAACCTCGTGCCGGTGACGCTCGGCAACCTGGCGGGCGGAACGCTGCTCGTCGGTGCGGTCTACTGGTTCGTCTACCTGCGGCCGCGGAACCCCGTGTGAGTCGCGAACGTGCCGAAACGCGCAGGCGTAGCGGCAGAATGGAGCACTCGTGCATCTCTCAGCGTCCTTCTCGGCCATTCTGCGCGTCCGCGTCGAGGACCGGCCCGGCGCCTTCGCCGAGCTCGCGCGCGCCATCGGTGAGGCGGGTGGCTCGCTCGACGCGATCGATCTCGTGCGCATCGAGGCCGGTGTGAAGGTGCGCGATGTGACCGTCCTCGCGGCCGATGCCGACCACATCGAGCGTATCGTGGCGGCGGCGCGCAGCGTGCCCGGCGTGACGGTCGAGCACGTCTCCGACCGCGTCTTCCTGGCGCACCTCGGCGGCAAGATCACGATGGGCGGCAAGATTCCGCTGAAGACGCGCGACGACCTCTCGATCGCCTACACGCCGGGCGTGGCCCGCGTCTGCCTGGCGATCGCCGCCGACCGCTCGGCCGCCTGGAACCTGACCTCGAAGCGCAACACCGTGGCTGTCGTCAGCGACGGCACAGCGGTGCTCGGGCTCGGCGACATCGGCCCCGAGGCAGCGATGCCGGTGATGGAGGGCAAGGCGCTGCTGTTCAAGGAGTTCGGCAACGTCGATGCCTGGCCGATCTGCCTCGACACCAAGGACACCGAGCTGATCATCGCCGTCTGCAAGGCGATCGCACCCGGCTTCGGCGGGATCAACCTGGAGGACATCTCCGCGCCGCGCTGCTTCGAGATCGAGGAGCGGCTGCGCGCCGAGCTCGACATCCCGGTGTTCCACGACGACCAGCACGGCACCGCCATCGTCACCCTCGCCGCGCTGATCAACGCGCTGCGGGTGGTCAAGAAGCAGGCGGAGGACGTCAAGGTCGTCATCACAGGCGTCGGCGCCGCCGGGGTTGCGGTGAGCTACATGCTCGAGCGGATCGGCGTGCGCACCATCATCGGCTGCGACCGGCAGGGCGCGCTCTGGCAGGGCCGTCCCGGCCTGGCCGGCTCGAAGCTGGCCTACGCTGCCCGCACGAATCCCAACCGGGAGCAGGGGAGTCCCAACGACATCCTCCGGGGTGCTGACGTCTACATTGGCCTCTCCGGCCCGGGCGCCGTGACGGTCGAGGCGGTGCGCTCGATGGCGAAGGGCGCGATCGTCTTCGCGATGGCCAACCCGACGCCCGAGGTGGCGCCCGAGCTGATCGCCGACACCGCGCTGGTGATCGCCACCGGTCGCTCCGACTATCCGAACCAGATCAACAACGTGCTGGCGTTCCCCGGAGTCTTCCGCGGCGCCCTCGACGCGCGTGCCCGCACGATCACCCCCGGCATGGAGCTGGCCGCCGCCAGGGCGCTCGCCGCGGTCGTGCTCGACAGCGAGCTCGGCCCGGACTACGTGATTCCGAGCGTGTTCGACCGCTCGATCGCACCGGCGGTTGCCGCGGCGGTCGCCGACGCCGCCCGCGCCGACGGCGTCACGGCGAGCTAGGGCGACGGGGAGGCGGCGGTGCGGCGGGCTAGCGCCGCACCGCGTAGGCCGGCAGCCGGATCTGGATGGTCGTGCCGGCGCCGTCGGGGCGCTCGACGGTGACATGGCCGTTCAGGGCGCGTGCCCGCTCCTCCAGCGAGGCGAAGTGGCCGCGCCGGCGCTCCTCCGCGCCGTCGTCCCTGATCGTGACGAGCACGGTGCCAGCGCTTGCTGCGGCCTCGGGCGCGAGCGTGATGGCGACCTCGACGCGCGTGGGCGGGCCACGCCAGACGGCGTGCTCCAGCGCCTCGCGCAGGATCTGGTAGAGGGCGATGTGCGCCTTCTCCGTCAGCTCCGTGGCAGCCGCGAGGTCGAGATCGATGCGGACGCCGCGCGCCAGGCCGAGCTGCTCGGCAAGCGCCTCGACGGCGGGAACGAAGCCCTGGTCGCGCAGCACCACCGGCTCCAGGTGGAACGAGAGGTCGCGCAGCGCGCGGATCGTCTGGCGGTGGCGTTCCAGCGCCGAGGTGAGGATGCGGTCGGCCTCCTCGGCACGGCCCTCGCGCACCGCGGCCTGCGCGGCGTCGAGCATCAGCGCGATGCCCGCCAGCGACTGCACCGGCCCGTCGTGGAGGAAGACGGCGATGCGCCGCCGCTCGTCCTGCTCGGCCTCGATCAGACGCTCGTGCAGCTGCCGGTCGCCCGGGGCGTCCGGGACGGCAGCGGCGGCGGAGTCGCTCGTGCAGGCCACTGCTACTCGATGATCGACTGGCGCAGTGCGATGGCGACAGCGTGGGTGCGCGTGTCGGCCTCGAGCTTCGTGAGGATGTGACGGACGTGGCTCTTCACGGTCTCCTGGCTGATGAAGAGCTTCTCGGCCGCGTCGGCGTTCGACAGGCCGTTGGCGAGCAACTGCAGGATCTCGCGCTCGCGCGCCGTAAGGAGGTCTTCCCGGTCACGGCCCTCGAGGAACGCGGGCATCAGGCCTGGGTCGACGTACGACCCGCCCTCGGCGACCTTCTCGATGGCGCGCACGAGCGTGGCGTGGCTGGTCTCTTTGAGGATGTAGCCACGGGCGCCCGAATCCAGGGCGCGTGTCAGCAGCGCGCGCTCGCTGTAGGCGGTGAACATCAGCACGTTGGCGTTCGGCACGGCCTCCAGCAGCTTCTGGGTCGCCTCGAGGCCATCCATGTCGGGCATGCGCACGTCCATCAGCACGACGTCCGGCAGGCGCCGCTCGGCGAGCGCGACGGCGCTGGCTCCGTCGGCGGCTTCGCCGACGACACGGATGTGCGGCGCACGCGAGAGCGAGAGGCGCAGCCCCTCTCGCACGACCTCATGGTCGTCAACGATTAGACAGGTGATCTTGCGGCTCACAAACCGGAGACTACTGAGTGTGCTGCCACCCGCCGCGGCGATCTGGTTGGATAGCCCGATGCGCGAGATCGCCGACGGCATCCTTCAGCTCACCTTCCCGATGCCGCTTGGCCTCGATCACGTCCACTGCTACCTGCTGCGGCGGCCCAGCGGCGGCTGGCTGCTGGTGGACACCGGCCTTGGCACGACCGACTGGGAGGAGCGCTGGGCGAACGTCGTCGAGAGCCTCGACGCGCCGATCGAGCGGATCCTGATCACGCACTACCATCCCGATCACGTTGGCGGAGCGGGCGACGCGCAGCACGCGACCGGCGCCGAGGTGCTCCAGGGCGCCCACGACCACGCGATGATGCTCGACATCTGGGCGAACGACGACTACACCCGTCGTGCCTACGACCTGTTTCGAGCGCACGGCGTGCCCGAGAGCGTCGCCGGCGAGATCTTCGCCAACATCGAGGGGCTGCGGCCGCTGATCCGCTACGTCCGCGACGTCACACCGCTCGAGCCGGGCGACCTGGTGGATGGGTGGGAGGTGCTGCGCTTCGGCGGCCACGCCGACGGTCACATCGCCCTGCTGCGCGGCGACATCCTGGTGGGCGGCGACAACCTGCTGATGGAGATCACGCCGAACATCGGCTTCTCCGTGGGCGGTGACCCCGACCCGCTCGGCACCTACTTCGCAACGCTGGCCCGCATCGAGGCGCTCGCGCCGCGGCTCGTGCTGCCTGGCCACGGCCCGGTGGTCGAGGATAGCGTCGCCCGCTGCCGCGAGACGGTCGCGCACCACGACGAGCGCCTGCGCCGGACGCTGGCCGCGCTCGACCGGGCGGAGCCCCGCAGCGGCTACGAGGTGTCGCTCACGCTGTGGGACTACGAGCTGGCGCCGATCCACCGCCGCTTCGCTGTCCAGGAGGCCGTTGCGCACCTCGAGCGGCTCGTCCTTGACGGCCGCGCCCGACGCATCTCCGCGGACAGCGGCGTTGTGACGTATACTGCCGTCTGATCAGGGTGGACAAGCTTCCGAGTACACCGAGCCGCAAGGCTCCCCTGTGAGCGAGTTCCTGCGGGTTATTGCGGTGCTCGTGCTCATCCTCGGCAACGCGGTCTTCGTCGCGGCCGAGTACGCGCTGGTCTCGGTGCGGCGCACGCGCCTCGACGAGCTCTCCGAGAAGGGCAGCCCCGGCGCCCGCACGGCCCTCAAGCTGCTCGATGACCCGACGCGCTTCATCGGCGTTATCCAGCTCGCCATCACCATCTTCGGCATCCTCACCGGCGCCATCGGCGAGCCGCTGATCTCGCACTTCTTCGATCCGGTGATGCCCAATGGGCTCGCCTTCGCCCTCTCGTTCCTGCTGCTGACCTACTTCAGCGTGACGCTGGGCGAGCTGATTCCCAAGGCCGCCGCCCTCCAGATCGCGGAGCCGCTCTCCGTGATCATCGCCCGGCCGCTCGATCTGCTGGCGCGGATCATGTGGCCGCTCGTCTGGGTGCTGCAGAAGACGGCCGAGGGCGGCATGCGTGCGCTCCACGTCAAGATCGCACCGGCTGGCGCGCTTGCACACAACGAGGAAGACATCCGCCGCATTCTGGCCGGCGCCGAGGAGGCAGGCGTGATCGCCGAGCAGGAGGAGGAGATGCTCTACAAGATCTTCGACTTCGCCGAGAAGGAGGCGACCGACGTCATGGTGCCGCGGCCCGAGGTCGTTGGCCTCTCGGCTGATCTGGCGCCCGACGAGGCTCTGGCCGCCGTGATCGACTCGCCCTACACGCGCTACCCGGTGTACCGCGGCTCGCTCGACACCGTGATCGGCGTGCTGCACGTGCGCGACCTCTTCTCGGCGGTGCACGGCAACTCGCCGGTGCGCCTCGAGGAACTGCTGCGCCCCGTCCATGTCGTCCCCGAGACGAAGGACCTGGCGGCGCTCCTCGCCGAGTTCCGCAAGATGAGTCAGCACATGGCCGTTGTCGTGGACGAGTACGGCAACACGCAGGGCATCGTCACGCTCGAGGACTTGCTGGAGGAGATCGTCGGCGAGATCGAGGACGAGTACGACCTGCCGGACGAGTCGGTGGAGCGGATCAACGAGACAACGATCCGCATCGACGGCACGTTCTCGATCGACGACTTCAACGAGGAGTTCAAGGTCGAGATCGACCAGGAGGACTTCCACACGATGGCCGGCTTCGTGTTCGGCCACCTTGGGCGGGCGCCCGAGGTGGGGGACAAGATCGCGGTGCCCGGCCTCACGTTCGAGGTCGTGCATGTCGCCGGCACCCGCATCGAGCGGCTCCAGGTGGAGTTCGTGCCGGTGCCCGAGTCGGCGGACGTCGCCGGCTCGTCCGAGCGCTAGCGGCGGCCTCTGCCGCCCACGCCGGGCTCTAGCAGCCCGGCGCGCTGACGCCGTCGGCCAGGCGCGCGTGATCGACGCGCTCTACCGCGCGGCCGAGACGGGAGCCGCCGTCACGGTGTGACGGCGGCGAGCTGGTCGGTACGACGCGCAAGCTCGGAGTCGAGCGGTGTGATGCCGCCGGCGCTGTGCGTCGTCCAGCGCACGGAGGCATGGCCCCAGCCGAAGGTGATGTCCGGGTGGTGGTTCGCCGCTTCGGCGGCGGCGGCCACCGTGGTGACGAACGCGAGCGCTGCCGCGAAGTCGGGGAAGGCGAAGCTGCGCTCCAGCGCACCGGTATTGATGGTCCAGCCCGACTGCGGATCGACGTGCTCGGGTGCGCTCATCTGCCCATCATGCCGGGGGCGCCGAACACCAGGTTCGAGGGCGGTCGGAATGTGCAGTTGGCCCATCCCAGCTTTGATCGGTGCAGCTACCGTCAATGCCATGACCAAGCTCACTCTTCGCATCGCCGGTATCGGCGCCGTCGCGGCTGTCGCCGCAGTTCTGCCGCTCACTGCCCAGGCCTCGACCAAGGCCACGCCGCTCGTTGGCACGGTCGGCCCCGGCTTCACGATCACGCTCACGGACGCCAAGGGCGCCAAGGTGTCGGCCCTCAAGGCCGGTGCCTACACGATCAAGGTCACCGACCTCTCCGACATCCACAACTTCCACCTGATCGGCCCCGGCGTCAACAAGGACTCGGGCCTCGTCGCGAAGGGCAAGTCGGTGTGGAACGTCACGCTCGCCAAGGGCAGCTACACCTTCGTCTGTGATCCGCACCCGACGATCATGAAGGGCAAGGTCGCCGTCGCGTAAGCCCGTCCGCGCGGTAACGCGCGACAAGCAGTAGCTCGGAGGGGCCGGTGGAGACGCCGGCCCCTCGTGCGTCCAGGCTCAGGCTCCGGCGGTGGTAGCGGCGGTGGCCGCTGCGTCGCCCGGCGTCACGAGCCCCAGCGCGGTCACGCTCTCGCCGTCGATCCGCCAGGCGGCGAGCTCGGCGTGCTGCAGCCCGTAGATGAGGTAGGGACGCCCCTGCCACTGCCCGGCCTGCGCGATGTCGGTGCGAGACGGCACCGGCGCCGAGGTGGGATGCGAGTGGAACACCGCCAGCTCGAAGCCGTCGTCCTCGAGGAAGAAGTCGAGCGGGCTGCCGGGGCGGAGCCGGAAGAAGGTCGGGCTCGGCTGCTCGTTGACGCCCGGCAGGTAGCGCTCGGCGACGCCGTCGCGGAAGGCGACGAGGCCGCAGCACTCGTTCGGGCTCTCGGCCGCGGCATGCGCAGCCAGCGCCGCGACGATCGAGGCGGGGACGACGAGCAGGGCCGTGGCTCCGGGGAGCGCGGGCTAGCGGGCGCCGCCGGCCATTGCCGGCAGCAGGATGACCGTGGCGTTGTCGGTGACCGGCGTCGCGAGCCCATCGAGGGTGCGAACGTCCTCGCCCTCGAGGTACACGTTGACGAACGGTGCGACCTCGCCGTTCTCGAAGATCAGGTTCGCGAGGCCCGGGAACCGGGCTGCGAGATCATCGAGGACTGCGCCGACGGTTGCGCCGGTGGCATCGACCTGGCGCTGGCCGCCGGTCTCGCCGCGGAGGGTGGGGGGAATCCGTACGGTGGTCATGCGTGTGCGTGCGCTCCTGCCTGGTGAGCCCCGCCGCCCTGGCAGAACTCGACGTAGTCGATGTACTCGGTGATGGTGGGGTGCTCGCCGCAGACCGGGCAGTTCTTGTCGCGCTTCAGGCGCACCTCGGTGAAGGAGGGCTCGAGCGCGTCGAACAGCAGGAGGCGGCCGATGAGCGGGTCGCCGACACCGAGCAGCAGCTTGATCGCCTCGTTGGCCTGCATCGAGCCGACGATGCCCGGCAGCACGCCGAGCACGCCGCCCTCGGCGCAGCTCGGAGCCAGCTCCGGCGGCGGCGGCGACGGGTACAGGCAGCGGTAGCAGGGGCCGTCCACCGGCTTGAAGACCGTGACCTGGCCCTCGAAGCGGAAGATCGAGCCGTGCACGACCGGAATGTTGTGCCAGACCGAGGCGTCGTTGACGAGGTAGCGCGTCGGGAAGTTGTCCGCGCCGTCCACGATCACGTCCCAGCCGTCGGCGAGGATCCGCTCGACGTTCTCGGAGGTGAGGCGCTCGGCGTAGGTGACGACGTTCACGTCGGGGTTGAGCGCCTGCAGCGTGCGCCGGGCCGAATCGACCTTCGGCTCGCCGAGCGAGGTGGTCGAGTGCAGGATCTGGCGCTGCAGGTTCGACTCGTCCACCGTGTCGCCGTCGATGATGCCGAGCGTGCCGACGCCTGCTGCCGCGAGGTAGAGCGACGAGGGCGAGCCGAGGCCGCCTGCGCCGACGAGCAGCACGCGCGAGTCGAGCAGCTTGATCTGGCCCGCCTCACCGACCTCGGGGATCAGGATGTGGCGGCTGTAGCGCGAGCGCTGCTGCGCGCTGAGCGAGATCGGCAGCTTGACGTCGAAGCCGTTGCGCTTCCAGTCGGTGAAGCCGCCCGCGAGCGAGAGGACGTTGGTGTAGCCGAGGTCGAGCAGCGCCTTGACGCCGAAGGCCGAGCGGGCGCCACCGGCGCAGTAGACGATCACCGGCGTGGCGTGGTCGGGCACGACCTGCTCGATGCGCGACTCGAGGAAGCCGCGGACGACGTGCGTGGCAGCGGGCAGGTGGCCCTGCTCCCACTCGTCGAGCTCGCGCACGTCAATCAGTGCGGGCGGGGTGGGGCCGGCGAGCAGCGCATTCGCGCTCGCGGCGTCAATCTCGGTGATCTCGGCCTTGATGGCCTGGAGGAGTTCTCTGTAGCTCGGCATCGCTTTCCGAAGTGTAGCGTCGGGGGTCAGGCGTCTCAACGCACCTGGTGCTCGCGCTATTCCAGGTAACGGCTCGGCCCGCCCGGTGTCCCCGGAGGCCGGTATCGTCGGGGCCGTGAATCCTCGCCAGCGTACTGTCGGAGTCGTGGTCGCCATCGCCCTCCTCGCCGCGGGCGCGACCGTCGGCGTGACCCTGGCCCAGAGCGACAAGGCCACGACGCCGATCGCCGGCGCCGGCGCCGTCTCGAAGCCGCTCAAGGGCGACCCGCCGCTCGTGCTCGAGCTCGGCGTGCGCGACGACGCGGAGGCGAAGGCGCTCCGCGAGGGCTCGAAGCTGCTCGACGCCGGCAAGCGCCTCGAGGCGGCCCAGGTCTTCCTCAGGTGGCACTCGCTGGACGCGCAGGTCGCCCAGATCATCGCGCAGTGGTCGACCGATGCCGGCCTCCGCGGCCTGCAGGCGCTCGCACTGGAGCATCCCGACAGCGGGCTCGCGCAGCTGCACCTCGGCCTCGGCCTCATCTGGGTGGGCCGCATCGGCGACGCCGAGAAGGCGTGGCGGCTGGCGTTGACCAGGGATCCCGACTCGGCCTACGCGGTGCGCGCCACCGATCTCCTGCACTCGAACTTGCCGCGCGGCCTGCCGGTCTTCGTGCCCTCGTTCCCGCAGCCGACGGGCCTCGACGGGCTCACCCCGGCCAGGCAGCTCGCCCTGCTGCAGCGGCGAGCCAACGCCGGTGCCCCGCACGACCGGATCACCTACGGCATCGCGCTCGAGCGGCTCAGCCACCGCGTCTCCGCCGAGCGGCAGATGGCGCTCGCCGCCGCCTCCGCGCCGGACGACCCGGAGGCGCTCGCCGCCGCTGCCTTCGCGCGCTTCGACAAGGAGGCGCCGTCGCGGGCGTTCTCGCAGCTCGGGCCGCTCTCCAAGCGCTTCCCCAAGTCCGCCACGGTGCGCTACCACCTGGGCATCCTGCTGCTCTGGCTGGGCGATGTTCCGAACTCCCGCAAGCAGCTGCTGCAGGCCGTCAAGCTGGGCAAGCAGACCGACGCTGTTGTCGCCTCGGCGACGGCTGTTCTGGCCGAGCTCGCGAAGATCAAGTAGCCCGCGCGGCTCCGTCCGCAGCCTTTGCAACAGTGCCGCATCCCGCCTACCGGGTGGGCCTGCGAGCCGCGAGGAGAGGGTCACGTGAGCGACGTCGACGAGCATGAGGTCGGAACCCACAGGTTCAGCGATCTGCTGGCGGCCGAGCGGCCTGTCGGGCTTTTCGGTGACCCGCTCGCGGAGGACGCGCCCGCTGCCGGCGCCGTCGCCGAGCTGCCCCTCACGGACGAGGATGACGAGCTCGACGAGCCGGGCCCGCAGGATCTCAAGCCTGCCCAGGACGACGACCTCGACCTCGAGCCGGACCACGGCGAGGTCGCGACCGACGCCCTCCACCTCTTCCTGCGCGAGATCGGACGCGTGCCGCTGCTGACCGCCGCCCAGGAGGTCGAGCTGGCCAAGCGCGTCGAGCGCGGTGACCTGCGCGCCAAGTCGAAGATGATCGAGGCCAACCTGCGCCTCGTCGTCTCGATCGCGAAGCGCTACCGCAACCAGGGGCTCCCGTTCCTCGACCTGATCCAGGAGGGCACGATCGGGCTGGTGCGCGCCGTCGAGAAGTTTGACTGGCGCCGTGGCTACAAGTTCTCGACCTACGCGACGTGGTGGATTCGCCAGGCGGTCGCCCGCGCGCTGGCCGACAAGGGCCGCACGATCCGGATGCCCGTTCACGTTGTCGAGAAGCTGAACCGGATCACCCGGGCCGAGCGCGGCCTGCGCGCCGAGCTCGGTCGCGAGCCGACGCTTGCCGAGGTGGCTGCCTCGCTCGACCTGCCGATCGACGAGGTCGAGCAGATCGTGCGCAGCGCCCAGTCGCTGATCTCGCTGGAGAAGCCCGTCGGGGACGACGAGGAGTCGGAGCTCGGCCACTTCCTGACCGACGACTCGACGCCGCTGCCGGACGAGGCGGTCGAGGTGACGTTGCGCAGCGAGGCGCTCGCCCGTGCCGTCGCGCGGCTCTCGGAGCGCGAGCGCCGCGTCGTCGAGCTGCGCTACGGCCTGAACGGCGAGCATCCGCGCACGCTGGACGAGGTCGGCCGCATCTTCGAGGTCACGCGCGAGCGCATCCGTCAGATCGAGAACCACGCGCTGCGCAAGCTCCGCTCGCTCGCCGAGGGCCACGCCCCCGACGGCGATTGCGGTGACGGCCCGGGCTTCACGGCCTAGCTGCTCGCTCGAACGGGCACCGAGTCGGGCGGCTTCACGGGGCAGGTCAGCCGCGGCAGTCGTCGTTGCCCCGCCGACTAGACTGCGCGCGATGCAGACGCCTTCGTCCATGCCCTGGCTCGACGAGCTCTCGGAGCTCCTGCGGATCCCCAGCATCAGCGCCGAACCGGCGCACGCCGGCGATGTTCTGGCCGCCGGCACCTGGGTGCGCGACTTCCTGCGCCGCGCCGGCGGGACGGCCGAGCTGGTCGACTGGCACGGGCAGCCGCTCGTCGTTGGCGAGGTGCGCGCCTCGCAGGGAGCGGACACCGCACCGACGGTGCTCGTCTACGGCCACTTCGACGTCCAGCCGCCTGCGCCGCTCGAGCTGTGGGAGAGCGACCCGTTCGAGCCGACGATCCGCGACGGTCAGCTCTACGCCCGTGGCATCGCCGACGACAAGGGCCAGCTGTACATCCTGCTGCGCGCCGCTGCCGATCTCGCGGCCGAGGGCGCCTTGCCCGTGAACATCCGTTTCGCCTGCGACGGCGAGGAGGAGGTTGGCGGGCACTCGATCGTCGAGTGGATCGCTGCCGACGAGCGTGGCGCCGATGCCGCCGTCATCTTCGACTCGGGCATGCTGGCCGAGGAGGTCTGGGCGTTCGATGTCGCCACGCGCGGCCTCGTCTACTTCCACGTCGAGCTGGAGAGCGGCGATCG
>CANNRA010000020.1 GCA_947507735.1 Actinomycetota bacterium | reverse complement strand
TCGCGCAGGTCGCACCACGGATCGAGCAGGAGCTGCCGGGGACCGCTGTCCTGGCACTCGAGCTGATCCAGAGCGACCGCTTCTGCGTGTTCATCGATCATCCCGACGGTGTGACGCTCGACCTCTGCCAGGAAGTCACGCGGGTGCTGGAAGGCTTTCGCGAGGAGTGGGGCATCGATGTCTCCTCGCCCGGGCTTGACCGGCCGCTCCGCACGCAGGCCCATTTCCTGGCTGCCATCGGCGGCCAGGTGAACATCCGTACCGATCGCAAGGTCGGCGGTGCGACAAAGTTCCGCGGCGAGCTCGTCGCGGCAGACACGACGGAGATCGTCGTCGCCCAGGACGAAGAATCCGTGCACATCCCGTACGCGCTGATCGTGCGGGGCAACCTGATCGACGAGGGGTAGCAACCGATGAGCCAGGAGATCCTCGAGGCAGTACGCGAAATCGAGCGCGAGAAGGGAATCGAGAGCGGCACGCTGGTCGCCGCGCTCGAGGACGCGCTCCTTGCTGCCTACAAGAAGACGCCGGGCGCGACCCGCCACGCCATGGTCGAGCTGGACGAGGAAGGCGACTTCCGCGTGTTCTCGATCGAGCTGCCGGGCGACATCGAGGAGAGGCTCCTCGACGAGGCCCGCGAGCGCGCCTACACCGACCTCGAGGCGATCGAGGCCGAGACCGGCGAGAAGAGCCACACGCTCGTCGTCGACGAGGAGCTCGACATCGACTGGAGCGAGGTGGCGGAGGAGCAGATCCGCCGCGCCGACGTCACCCCGGACAACTTCGGCCGCATCGCCGCGCAGACCGCCAAGCAGGTCATCCTGCAGCGGATCCGCGAGGCCGAGCGCGCCATGATGTACGACGAGTACGTCGATCGCGTTGGCGAGGTCGTCACCGGCATCATCCAGCAGGCCGGCGACCGCAACAACGTGCTCGTCGACCTCGGCAAGGTCGAGGCGTTGCTGCCCCGCTCCGAGCAGGTCGACGGTGAGCGCTACGAGCAGGGCTCGCGCATCAAGGCCGTCATCACCGAGGTGCGCTCCGGCACGAAGGGCCCGCAGGTCATCCTGTCGCGCCGCGACCCGGAGCTGATCAAGACCCTGTTCGAGCTCGAGGTTCCCGAGATCGCCGACGGTCTGGTCGAGATCCGCGCAGTGGCGCGCGAGCCAGGCTATCGCTCGAAGATCGCCGTCGAGTCGCACGCCGCCGGCGTCGATCCCGTCGGCGCCTGCGTCGGCCCGCGCGGCTCGCGCGTCCGCATGGTTGTCTCGGAGCTCCGTGGTGAGAAGATCGACATCATCCCGTGGAACCCGGAGCCTGCGCGCTTCGTTGCCAAGGCGCTCTCGCCGGCCCGCGTGCGTGAGGTCTTCGTCGACGACGAGACCAAGGAGGCCACGGTCATCGTCCCGGACGACCAGCTCGCGCTGGCGATCGGCAAGGAAGGCCTCAACGCCCGCCTCGCCGCGCGCCTCTCCGGCTGGAAGATCGACATCAAGTCCGACACCGAGTTCGCCCGCGAGGAGTCCGACGCGGCCTACGGTGGCGGCACCGATGAGGACGGCGACTTCACCGGCCGCTGCGGCGCCGTCCTGTCCAACGGCAAGCGCTGCCCCAACGGCGCCCTGCCGGACTCCCACTTCTGCGGCGTTCCGGCGCATCGTGAGCTTGCCGGGCAGGAGGGCGAGTCTGCTGCGTAGTTCAGGTGACAGTCGCGGGGGTGGGCGCGACGCCCGCCCCGCACGCGTCCCCGTGCGGCAGTGCGCCGGCTGCGGCCGTCGTGCGCCGCAGCGTGACCTCGTTCGCCTCACCGCGAGCGCGGAAGGCGCGCTCGCGCTGCGCACGACTTCGGTCGGCCGCAGCGTCTACACCTGTCCGTCCCGCGCCTGCTTCGACCGTGCAGCCGAGCGGCGCGCCTTCGCGCGCGTCCTCCGCCGCCAGGTGACCGTGGACGTTTCCCTTGCAAGCCACCTCTACACTGAGGCCTGATGTCTGCAGACGAGTCAAGCTCTACCCGTCCTCCGAGCCGCCCTGTGCGCCCCCGTGGTGCAGTGGCCGGCCGCCGCAAGCGCCGCGTCGTCATCGATAGCGGTGCTGCGCGCCCGCCCGTGCGCCCCACCGGCCGTGGTCCTGCTGGCCCGGGCGGCGGCGGCAAGGGCCGTGACGAGTCCAAGCCCAACGGCCCGGTCGTCGTCCAGTCGGGCGTCTCGGTCAAGGATCTCTCCTCGGCCCTGGGTATCCCGGCAGCGCAGATCATCAAGATCATGCTCGTCCTCGGCGAGATGATGACCATCACGCAGTCGCTCAGCGACGACGCGGTGCAGCTCGTCGCGGTCGAGGTCGAGCGCGAGGTCGTCATCCGTCACGCCTCCGACGAGGATGACGAGGAGGAGTTCTTCGAGGACGATCCCGACGATCTCGCCCCGCGGCCTCCGGTCGTCACGATCATGGGCCACGTCGACCACGGCAAGACGACGCTGCTCGACGCCATCCGTGAGGCGAAGGTCGCCGCCGGCGAGGCCGGCGGCATCACGCAGCACATCGGCGCGTACCAGGCCGAGGCGCACGGTCGCAAGATCACCTTCCTCGACACGCCGGGCCATGAGGCGTTCACCGCTCTGCGCGCCCGCGGCGCCAAGGCAACGGACATCGCCGTGCTGGTGGTCGCCGCGGACGACGGCGTCATGCCGCAGACGAAGGAGTCGATCGCGCATGCTCGTGCGGCCGGCGTCCCGATCGTCGTGGCCGTCAACAAGATCGACCTGCCCGGTGCGAACCCCGACCGCGTGCGCACCGAGCTCGCGGTGGAGGGCCTGCAGCCCGAGGAGTGGGGCGGCACGATCCAGTTCGCCAACGTCTCGGCCAAGCAGAAGCTCAACCTCGACGAGCTGCTGGAGAAGATCCTGCTGGTTGCCGACGCCGAGCTCGAGCTGACGGCCAACCCGAAGGCCGACGCCTTCGGCCCCGTTATCGAGTCGCGCCTGGAGGTCGGCCGCGGCCCGGTCGTCACCATGCTCGTCCAGCGCGGCACGATTCGCGTCGGTGACGCGGTGCTCGCCGGCGACGCTTGGGGCAGGGTGCGCGCCCTCTACGACTACACGGGCGAGAAGGTCAAGCAGGCCGGTCCCGGCGACCCCGTCGAGATCCTCGGCTTCGATCGCGTCCCGCCGGCCGGCGAGATGTGTCGCGTCGTCGAAAACGATCGCGTTGCCCGCCAGCAGGCCCAGCATCGTGGCGAGCGTCTGCGCCGCGAGCAGCTCGCTTCCCGCCGCAAGGGTGGCGTCACGCTCGAGACCCTGTTCGCCCAGATGCAGGGCGGCGCGATCCAGGACCTCAACCTGATCGTCAAGGCCGACGTGGCGGGCTCTGTCGAGGCCGTCGTCAGCGAGATCGCCAAGATCCAGCACTCCGAGGTGCGCGTCCAGGTCATCCACCAGGCAGTCGGTGGCATCACCGAGAGCGACGTCATGCTCGCCTCGGCCTCGAGCGCGATCATCGTAGGCTTCAACGTGCGCCCCAACGCCGAGGCGAAGACGCTGGCCGACCGCGAGGGCGTGGACATCCGCACCTACCGCGTCATCTACCAGCTCAAGGACGACATCGAGCAGGCGCTGATCGGCATGCTCTCCGCCGTCCAGACCGAGGAGATCCTCGGCGAGGTCGAGGTGCGTGCGCTGTTCAAGGTGTCGCGCCTGGGCACGATCGCCGGCTGTTACGTCACGAGCGGTCTGGTCAAGCGCAACTCCAAGGTGCGCGTGTTCCGCGAGGGCGCGGTCATCCAGGACTCGGCGATCGACCAGCTCAAGCGCTTCAAGGAGGATGCGCGCGAGGTCCAGACGGGCTTCGAGTGCGGCATCCTGCTCCACAACTTCAACGATCTGCGCGAGGGCGATGTCCTCGAGGTCTACGAGGTGCGCGAGGTTGAGCGGACAACGCTCGACGAGCTCGTCGTCAAGGACGACAAGAAGGGCAAGGCTGCGAAGGCCGCCGAGCCCGATGCAGCTGCCGAGTAGCGCCCGCTAGGAATCGAGGCCGTCGAGGTCGAGGTCGACACCCCAGGTGCCGGCCGCCTCGACGGCGTTTCGGCCTGCCGCCTTCGCCGCGCGGCAGGCAGCGCGAGCGAGCTGCAGGATCTCGTCGGCGTCCACGGTGTCATCGGGGAACGTCGCCACACCGAAGCTCGCTGAGAGCGGCCAGTCAAGCCCGTGCACGTCCACCCGCGTGATGGCCAGACGCAGCTTCTCGGCGACCTCGAGCGCGCCGTCCTTGTGTGTGTCGGGGAGCACGAGCACGAAGTCGCCGCCGCCCAGGCGGCCGGCCAGGTCGCTCGTGCGCAGCAGCTCTTCGATCGTCGCGGCAACCGCCACGACGGCGAGATCGCCCTTCGCGTAGCCAAGCTGCTCGTTCAGTCGGCGCAGGTGGTCGACGTCGAGCACCACGACCGAGAGTGAGCTGAGCGCGCGACCCGCCTGGGCCATCATCCGGCGCAGGCTACCCTGGACGGCGCGGCCGTTGGGGAGCCCTGTCAGGTCGTCCGCCGCCGATCGCGACTCCGCCTGGGCGAGATTGCGTAGGCCGACGAGCACTGCCGCCGACTGCGCGACCGAGTCGTGGATGCGGACGCGCTCCACCTCGGCCAGCTCCTCCCGATGCTCCACCAGCACCGCCCCGACGACCTCGCCGGTGACGACCATCGGCACGCAGAGCGAGCGCTGGCCGCTCGATCCGCAGAGCGAGCAGGCAACCAGCGGGCTGCCGGTGCCACCCGTCTCGTGGCTGCGACCGAGCCGGATGGCGAGACACGACCACGACGGTGCAGCGCCGAGGCGAGCCGCGAGCACCGTGGTGTCGGGCACGAAGGTGGCGGGCTCCACGCAGTCGCGGTCGCCGTCCCGGCGCAGCACGACGACAGCGCTGCCGGGGATCGTGCGCTCCAGGTGGCGGCGGAGCAGCGCAAACGCCTCGCCGTCGGTGGTCGAGATCTGCAGCGACTCAGCCAGCTCGACCTGGGCGGCGCGGAAGCCGTGCTCGGCGTGGGCACGCCGTCGGTCGAGGCGGTGCGCACGTGCAGCCATCAGCGCCCCGATCGTCCCGACCAGCAGGCTGAGTCCGGCGATCACGCCGACAACGACGAGCTCGAGCACGTGGCCTGACCGCGCGCTGTGGGCGCGGTCGGCGAGCCAGACGGTCGTCGCGATGGCTGCGGAGCCGACAGCAATCGTCAGGGTGGCGCGGAGCTGCCTGAGAATTCTCACGACGGTTTGATCGGCAGCGGCGATATCGACATGAGGCCCCCGCAGGGTGCAGGCACAATGGGGGCATGGGCGCTGGCGATGTAGGGATCCTCTCGGTTGGGCTGCACGGGAAAGACCGGCTCCGTGACACGCCCGAGTACGCGCTCATCTCCCGCGATCGTGCCCTGGTGACGCTCGATGTCTGACCGCAAGCGGCGCGTCAACGAGGCGGTCAAGCAGGTGCTCTCCGAGGCCTTGCGCGAGTTGAAGGATCCCCGGGTCGGCTTCGTCACGCTAACCGGCGTCACCGTGAGCAGCGACCTGGCCTACGCGACCGTCTATGTCAGCGTCTTCGGCGACGAGGAGAAGCGCACGCGCACGCTGCTCGGGCTCGACGCGGCGCACGGCTTCCTGCAGGCGCGCGTGGCGCGCGAGCTGAATCTGCGGCGGACTCCCCGCCTGACGTTCGAGTACGATCCGTCGGTCGAGAACGGTGTCCGCATGTCGGCGCTGATCGATGCCAATCCTCCCGTTCTGCCCGAGCAGAGTGACGAACCTGAGCCCGAACCCGAACCCGACCCCGACCCTGTCTGAACGCCTGGCCGTCGGCGCTGCGATCCGCGCGCACGACCGCTTCCTGCTGACCACGCACGAGCACCCCGACGGGGACGCGCTCGGCTCGCTGCTGGGGATGCACCTGGCGCTGGTCGCCCTCGGCAAGGACTCCGTGATGTACCTGCCGGGCAGCGGCCCGATCGCGGGCGAGTACCAGTGGATGCCGCTGGCTGACGTCGTTCGCACGCCGCCTGCCGACCAGGCGGAGCGCGTCCTCTTCGCGCTCGACTGCGCCGCCGAGAGCCGCATCGGCGACCGCTCGGCGCTCGAGATCGCCACCGTCGTCCTCAACGTCGATCACCACCACGACAACACCCGCTTTGGCACGGTGAACTGCGTCGTCGACACCGCGTGCTCGACGGGCGAGATCGTCCGTGACCTGCTCGCCGACCTCGGGGTGCCGCTGACCCCGCAGCTGGCCGAGCCACTGTTCGTTGCGCTCTGCACCGATACCGGCCGCTTCTCGTACTCGAACACCTCGCCGCGCGCGCTGCGGGTCGCCGCCGAGCTGGTCGAGGCGGGCGCCGATGTCGCCGCCGTCTTCAAGCGCGTCTACGAGACGGTTGGCTTCCCCAAGCTGAAGCTGCTCGCCCGCGTGCTCGACCGCGCCGAGCAGTTCGAGAGCGGCGAGGTCGTCATCTCGTGGCTCGTCCACACCGACTGGCCTGACGTCGGTGCCGGCGAGGGCTACTCGGAGGGCGTCATCGAGCACCTGCGCTCGGTCGAGGGCGTCCGCCTGGCCGTGCTGATCCGCGAGCCACCGTTCCGCGAGCCGGTGCTGCGCCGTGTCAGCCTGCGCGCCGCCGATCTGACGATCGACGTCTCGGCCATCGCTCGTGTCTTCGGCGGCGGCGGTCACCCGCAGGCTGCCGGCTTCTCCTCCGAGAAGACGATCGACGAGCTGCGAGTCGAGATCTGCCAGGCCTACGTCGGTGCGACGAGCGGTGCCGCCTAGGGCTCTCGAGCCCGCAGGCTTGCTCCTTGTCGACAAGCCCGCCGGCCCATCCTCGTTCGCCATCGTTGGTCGTACGCGCTCGCGCACCCGCGCCCGCACCGGCCACGCGGGCACCCTCGATCCCTTCGCAACGGGGCTGCTGCTGCTGCTCTCCGGCCGCATGACGCGCGAGGCGCCCGGCTTCGTCGGCCTCGACAAGCGCTACCTGACCGAGATCGATCTGCGCGCGACGACCGACTCGGGCGATGTCACCGGCACCGTCGTCGCCACGTACGAGGCGCCGCCCGCGGAGCAGCTGGAAGCTGCGCTCGCTGACCTCCGCGGCGAGATCGAGCTGCGGATCCCGGCAGCCTCGGCGGTCAAGATCAACGGCGAGCGCGCCTACAACCTGCACCGCCGCGGGGTGGAGGTGGAGATGCCGCTGCGCCGCTCCACCGTCTCCCAGCTCGACCTGCTCGCCTACGACGGTGGGGTCGCAACGCTCGACCTGCGCGTCTCGTCCGGCACGTACGTGCGTGCCATCGCCGAGGCGCTCGGCGGACACTGCGTGACGCTGCGTCGCACCGAGGTCGGCCCGTTCGCAGTGACCGAGGCCGACGACGAGCGGATCATCGCGATGGACGAGGCGCTGGCGCGGCTCCACGCCTGGGGCACGCTGTGACCGTGCCGCGCATGCGCATCGCCCACGTCCCGACCCAGGTCGTCCGCCAGCCGCGTGCCGTCGCGATCGGCACCTTCGACGGCGTCCACCGCGGTCACCGCGGCGTCATCCAGGCGGCGATCGACACCGGCCTCGCGCCGACCGTCCTCACCTTCGACCCGCACCCGCGCAGCGCTCTCGGCAACCGCGTCGAGCTGATCTCGACGCTCGAGCGCCGTCTCGAGCTGCTGGGCGAGGCGGGCGTCGAGACGACCCTGATCGCGCCGTTCACCCAGGACTTCATGCTGCTCTCGCCCGAGCGCTTCGCCGAGCAGTACCTGCGCGGCATCGGCGCCGAGGTCGTGATCGCCGGCGAGGACTTCCGCTTCGGCCACCGCCGCAGCGGCGACCTCTCGCTGCTCGAGAGCCTCGGCTTCGAGGTGCTGGTGGCGCCCCAGCTGCCGAACGCGTCGTCGTCGGCGATCCGCCGCGCGCTCAAGCTCGGCGACATCGCGCTTGCCGCGTCGATGCTGGGCCGTCCGCCCGAGCTGGACGGCGTCGTTGTCGGTGGCGACCAGCGCGGTGGCACCCTCGGCTTCCCGACCGCCAACATCCAGCCGCTGCCCGAGCTGGTGGTGCCGCAGTACGGCATCTACGCGGGCCAGTGGGGCGCGTTCCGCGCCGCCGTCTCGATCGGCACGAACCCGCACTACGGTGGCACCGAGCAGCGCATCGAGGCGTTCCTGCTCGATTTCAGCGGCGACCTCTACGGCAAGCGGCTGGTCGTCGAGCTGTGGGAGTACCTGCGTGGCGAGCAGACGTTTGACAGCGAGCAGAGCCTCATCGATCAGATCGCCGCCGACGTCGCCGCGACCCGTGCGGCCATGCCTCCGCGTTAGCGCTGCCGCATCGCTGCTACATTTCCACAGGACCACGGTCTAGTCCGCAAGCGCGCTTCCGCGTGCGGGAACCTGGATCGTCGGTGACTCGACATAGGAGGTCAAATGGCCCTCAGCAAGGAAGCGAAGCAGGAGCTCATCGACAAGCACGGCCGTCATGGGACGGACACGGGCTCAACCGATGTTCAGATCGCAATGCTCACGAAGCGTATTAACGAGCTGACCGAGCACATGCGCGCACACAAGAAGGACCACAACACGCGGCGCGGCCTGCTCAAGCTCGTCGGCCAGCGTCGCCGGTTCCTGAACTACCTGATGCGCACCAACCTTGAGGGGTATCGCGCCCTGATCAAGGAACTGGGCATCCGCCGCTAGGCGCGAGCCGCCCCACCCTTGGGGAGGTGGATGTTTGAGCGAGCCTGCCCGCAAGCAGGACTGGCTCAAACCTCCACCTTCCACACGAACATCGGAATTAATGGAGGACATATGAGCAACCCCGCCGGTACCCCGGTCACCGTCACGGTGACCGTTGGCAACGCGGACGTGGTGTTCGAGACGGGCAAGTTGGCCAAGCAGGCCGACGGTGCCGTTCTCGTGCGCTCTGGCGACACGATGGTGCTCGCCACTGCACAGGGCCGCCTGGAGGCGCGCGAGGGCGCGGACTTCTTCCCGCTCACCGTCGACGTCGAAGAGAAGATGTACGCCGCGGGCAAGATCCCGGGCGGCTTCTTCAAGCGCGAGGGTCGCGCCACCGAGCGTGCCACCCTCACCGCCCGCATGATCGACCGCCCGATCCGGCCGCTCTGGCCGAAGGGCTTCCGCAACGAGGTGCAGTGCATCGCGACTGTGCTCTCCGCGGACATGATCACCGCACACGACATCCTGTGCATCAACGGCGTCTCGGCTGCGCTGACCGTCTCATCGATGCCGTTCCTCGGCCCGGTGGGCGCGGTTCGCGTCGGTCTGATCGGCGGCGAGCTCGTCATCAACCCGACGCTGGTCGAGCAGTTCGAGCAGAGCACGCTCGACCTGATCGTCGTCGGCACGAAGGACGCGCTGACGATGGTCGAGGCCGGCGCGATGGAGGTCGATGAGGACACGCTCCTCGAGGCCCTCGACATCGCGCACGAGGAGATCCGCAAGCTGTGCGACGCACAGCTCGAGCTCCGCGCCAAGGCCGGCAAGCCGAAGTGGCTCGACGTTGAGCTGGCCGCCAAGCTGCGCGCCGAGCACGGCAACGAGTTCCAGGCTGCCATCAAGGCCTCCGGTCTCGCCAAGGCCTCCGCGGTCGTCGACGACCTCATCGGCCGGCTCACCCCGGCGATCACGATGGCGTCGACCGAGACCGACATGCAGCGCCTGATCCAGGTGAAGGCGGCCCTCGCGGTCGTCCTCGAGGAGGAGCGCTACGCCGCTGTCTCCGGGATCGTCCGCGAGCAGTTCGATGCCGATCTCCGCGTCCTCACCGACGCCGAGCAGGACTCGAAGGAGCTCAAGTCGGCGAAGCGCTCGCTGCTGCAGGAGCGCATCATCGAGGGTGTCCAGCTGCCCTTCCCGGGCGGCGCGGAGGACGGCGCCAAGGACGCGCTCACCAAGGGCCTCATCAAGAAGGCTGCTGACGGCGCGTACAAGGACATCGTCCGCAAGAAGATCGTTGCCGGCGTTCGCCCGGACGGCCGCAAGACCGAGGAGATCCGCGCGATCTCCGTCGAGGTCGGGGTCTCGCCGCGCACGCACGGCTCGGCGCTCTTCACCCGCGGCCAGACGCAGATCATGACGCTGCTCACCCTTGGCACCGCCAAGGAGGGCCAGCGGATCGACGATCTGTCGCTGGAGAGCGATCGCCGCTACATGCACCACTACAACTTCCCGCCCTTCTCGGTGGGTGAGACCGGCTTCATGCGCGGCCCGAAGCGCCGCGACATCGGTCACGGTGCACTGGCGCAGCGCGCACTCGAGGCCGTCCTGCCGGACGTCGAGGACTTCCCCTACACGATCCGTCTCGTCTCCGAGACGCTCGAGTCGAACGGCTCGTCCTCGATGGGCTCGGTCTGCGGATCGACCCTGTCGCTGATGGACGCCGGTGTGCCGCTCAAGGCGCCGGTCGCCGGCATCGCCATGGGCCTCGTCAAGGAAGGCGACCAGCACGTCGTGCTGACCGACATCCAGGGCGCCGAGGATCACCTCGGTGACATGGACTTCAAGGTCGCCGGTACCCGCGCAGGCATCACCGCGCTGCAGATGGACATCAAGATCACGGGCGTCACGCGCGAGATCCTGACGGCCGCCCTGCAGCAGGCGAAGCGTGCCCGCAACGAGATCCTGGACAAGATGCTGGCTGTGCTGCCGGCGTCCCGCGAGGAGCTGGCGGATCACGCGCCGCGCATCTCGTCGACCAAGGTCGCGCAGGAGCAGATCGGCATGGTCATCGGTAAGGGCGGCGAGACGATTCGCAGCCTCGAGGCCGACTACGACGTCCAGATCGACATCGCAGACGACGGCACGATCCTGATCTACGCCACCGACGGCACGAAGGCGACCGCCGCGATCAACGCGATCAAGGCGATCACCCGTGACCCGGAGCCGGGCGACGAGTACACCGGCAAGGTCGCCAAGACGACCGACTTCGGTGCCTTCGTCGAGCTGAAGAAGGGCACCGACGGCCTCCTCCACGTGTCGAACGTCGGCCCCGGCCGCGTTGCGCACATCGAGGATGTTCTCGCCCAGGGCGACATCCTGGACGTCGTCGTGCTCGAGGTGGACAAGCAGCGTGGCCGCATCGGCCTCAAGCTCGTCGCCAAGCACGAGGACGGCCAGCTCATCTCCCCGGAGACGCTCATCGAGCGTGCGAAGGACGCCCCGGCCCGTGAGCCGCGCCCCGAGAGCGACCGCCCGCGCGGCGGTGGCGACCGTGGCCGTGGTGGTCGGCACTAGCCGCAGGCACCACAGCTGAAGCAGTGACGGAGGGGCGGCGCAAGCCGCCCCTCCGTGTTCCTTGCACCGCCGCTCCTGCGCTCACCGACGGGCTGGTACGGCCTGCGGGCTACGATCCCCCTCGTGCCACGCCACGACATCACCGAGCTCTCCTCCGGCCTGCGGGTCGCCTCCGAGCGACTGCCGGGCGTCCGCTCGGTCGCTCTCGGCTTCTGGATCGGCACGGGCTCGCGGGACGAGACGCCGCGCAAGGCAGGCATCTCGCACTTCATCGAGCATCTGCTGTTCAAGGGCACGGCCCGCTACGACGCGCTCGAGATTGCCGAGATCTTCGACGCGATGGGCGGCGAGCTGAACGCTGCGACCTCGCGCGAGCACACCGTCGTCTACACGCGCGTGCCCGACACGCACCTCGAGCAGGCGATTGCCGTGATGAGCGAGATGGTCTTCGCGCCGCGCTTCGCCGAGCTCGAGACCGAGCGCGAGGTGGTGCTCGAGGAGATCGCGATGGTCGAGGACGACCCGCAGGATCTCGTGCACGACTCCTTCGGTGAGGCGGTCTTCGGCGGCCATCCGCTCGGCCTGCCGGTGATCGGCACGGCCGAGGTGATCTCGTCGGTCTCGCGCAAGACGATCCAGTCGCACCACCGGGCCGCCTACGCGCCCGGCAACGTCGTCATCTCGGCCGCCGGCAACGTGCGCCACGACGAGCTGGTGGCATTGATCGAGCGCAGCCAGCCTGCCGCGTCCGTCGGCCCCCTCGCCACGATCAAGCGCATCCCCTTCGCGGGCACGCCGGCGCCCGTGCTCAGCTTCCGCCGCAAGGACACCGAGCAGTATCACCTCTGTGTCGGCGCCCCCGGCATCTCGCGCACCGACGAGCGGCGCTTCGCCGTCTCGCTGTTCGACGCGATCCTGGGGGGCAGCGCCTCCTCGCGCCTCTTCCAGGAGATCCGCGAGAAGCGCGGCATGGCGTACTCGGTGTTCAGCTTCTCCTCGCACTACCAGGAGGCGGGGCAGCTCGGCGTCTACGTCGGCACGCGCGGCGAGAACGTCGGCACGTGCCTGGAGATCGTCGCCGAGCAGCTGGCCGAGCTGGCCGCGGGCCGCATCACGCCGGCCGAGCTGCAGCGCGCCAAGGACAACGTGAAGGGCCGCATCCTGCTGTCGCTGGAGTCCACGTCCAGCCGCATGAGCCGGCTCGGTAAGTCGCTGATCACCGGGGTCGAGCTGGTCGGCCCCGAGAAGATCATCCGCCGGGTCGAGCGGGTCGAGCTGGACGAGCTGGCGCAGATCGCCGGCGAGCTGCTCGCGCCCGACAGGCTCTCGGCCGCGGGCATCGGGCCGGACGAGGACGTCTTCCTGGACGGCGTGCGGCGCGTTAACCCGGGCCTGAAGGCCGTGGCATGAGGAGGCAGGCATGAAGGTTGCGCTGTTCGGCTACCGCGGCAAGGTGGGGCAGGCCCTCGAGGCCGCGCTCCGTGCGGGCGGCCACGAGATCGTCGGGATCGAGATGGGCGACGCGGTGGAGGTGCGCGGCTGCGACGGCGCGATCGACTTCACCCAGCCGACGGCGGTGCACGGCAACGTGCTCGCCTGCATCGAGCAGGGCGTCCCGGTCGTCATCGGCACCACGGGCATGACGCCCGAGCAGGTCGCGGAGCTCGACGCGAAGGCGCGTGCAGCCGGCGTCCCGTTGCTCATCGCCGCCAACTTTGCGATCGGCGCGGTGCTGATGATGCGCTTCGCCGCCGAGGCCGTGAAGTGGATGCCGAAGGCCGAGATCATCGAGCTGCACCACGACACGAAGCTCGATTCGCCGTCCGGCACGGCAAAGGTGACGGCGCAGCTGATGGGCGGCAACGTGCCGATCCACTCGGTGCGCCTGCCCGGCCTCGTCGCGAACCAGGAGGTCATCCTGGGCGCGCAGGGGCAGACGCTGACGATTCGCCACGACACAACCTCGCGGGAGGCGTTCGTGCCCGGCGTGCTGCTCGCGCTCGAGCGCGTCGGCTCGCTGGCGCCGGGCCTCACGCACGGCCTCGACACGTTGCTCGACGGCTGACGCGATGACCGACGGCCCGCCTCCGGAGCGCAGCTGGGAGGATCGCAACCCGTTCCGGCCGGAACGGCCGAGCCCGCAGTCACGGCAGAGCGGCTTCCAGCGCTACCGCATGTTCCTGATCATGATCGCCGCGTTCATCCTGATCGCGGTGGTGCGTGGCGCGTTCACCAAGGTGGACGCGCAGGGCGCCCAGCACGGCCGCTTCGTCGTCTTCAGCAGCCTTCTGGCCGAGCAGCCCGGCAAGCCAAGGCTGGTGCCGGCGCTGGCTGTCGTGCCTGCGGGCGGGGGAGAGGCCCGGCCCTTGCTCGTGCTGATCGCCGGGCGCGACCAGACGCTGGAGACGCTGCTCGACAAGGGCTTCTACGCGTCGCTCGCGCAGCTTGGCCTGCAGGCGCCCGACATCGCGGTGCTCCAGGTCGACCCTGACAGTGGCGCGCACGACACGAGCAACGGCAAGTGGGGCAGCTACCTCGTGCAGGAGGCGATTCCCGCGGCGCTCAAGCAGACCGGCGCCGATCCGAAGCGCGTTGCCATTGCCGGCTTCGGGCTGGGCGGCTTCGGTGCGCTCGACCTGGCGGGCGCCTACCCCGACCGCTTCTGCGCCGTCGGCGGCCAGTCGCCCGAGCTGTGGGAGCGCTTCGGCGATGCGCGGCCCGGCTTCTTCGAGGACGCCGCCGACTTCGCACGCCACGATCTGCTGGGCCAGGCCGAGGCCGGCAGCTACCCCGGCACGGCGCAGCTGCGCATCGACGTCGGTGTCGACGACCCGCAGTTGCCGCTCGTCCGGCGCCTCGTCAGGGCGTTGCAGGCCGGTGGCCGCACGGTGGACTTCCACGAGCTGCAGGGGCGCGACTCGCCGGCGCTGTGGCAGGCCCAGAGCGGCAACCTGCTGCGGTTCTATGCAACGCAGCTGCACGCCTGCACGCGCTGATCTGCCGCACGTCGGCCGAGGCGTTGCATAGTATTCACGGATGCTCGGCGAAGTCCTCACCGCCATTGTCACCCCGTTTACACCGGACGGCGCCGTCGATCTCGGCCGCTTCCGCGCTCTCTGCGCGTACCTCGTCGACCACGGCTCGGACGGCGTGGTCGTGGCCGGTACCACCGGCGAGGCCCCGACGCTCACCGATGACGAGCGCCTCGCGCTGATCGGCGCAGCGGTCGAGGAGATCGGCAGCCGCGCCACCGTGGTCGCGGGCACCGGCACCAACGACACCGCGCACTCGGTGAACGTCACGCGGGCGGCGCACGCGCTCGGCGCCGACGCCTTCCTGATCGTGACGCCGTACTACAACAAGCCGCCACAGCGCGGCATCGTCGCGCACTTCCAGGCGATCGCCGAGGTCACCGACCGGCCGATCGTCGCCTACAACATCCCGCAGCGCTCCATCGTCAACATGGAGCCCTCGACGATCAGCGAGCTCGCGCGCATCCCGAACGTCACGGCCGTCAAGCAGGCGACCACGGCGCCGGATGAGGCGCGCCACATCGTCGAGATCGGCCTCGACCTCTACGCCGGCAACGATGATCTGCTGCTGCCCTGGCTGGAGCTCGGCGGCGTCGGCGTCATCTCCGTCTTCACCCACGTTGTCGGGCCGCAGGTGAAGGAGCTGATCCGGCTCTGGAAGAGCGGCGAGCAGGCCGCGGCGCGCAGGCTCAACGACGAGCTGATGGTCGTCAACGACGCCCTTGGCGTCACGACCAATCCGATTCCGGTGAAGACGGCGCTCAGGCTGCTTGGCCAGGAGGTCGGCGGGTTCCGCCTGCCGCTGGTTGATGCCACCGACGCCGAGGTGGCGCACGTCCGCGCCGGCCTCGTGCGGGCGGGCATCCTCGCGGGCGCGCGAGGCTGACCCCTGTCGGTCAGCACGCAGGTACCCTCTAGCCCAGTGGCTGAACCTACGCTCCGCATCATCCCGCTCGGCGGTCTCGGCGAAGTCGGGAAGAACATGACGGTCTACGAGACCGAGGGCGGCTGCATCGTCATCGACGCCGGCATCGCCTTCCCGCGCGACGAGCATCTCGGCGTCGACCTGATCCTGCCGGACATGACGTACCTCAAGGGGCGCGACGACATCCTGGCCGTGGTCATCACGCACGGCCACGAGGATCACGTCGGCGGCCTGCCGTACCTCCTGCGCGAGGTGAAGGTCAAGGAGATCATCGCCACGCGGCTGACGCTCGGCCTGCTCAAGTCGAAGCTCGACGAGCACGGCCTGTCGCGTGCCTCGGAGCTGCGCGAGGCCAAGCCGGGCGAGTCGATCAAGACCGGCCCGTTCACGCTTGACTTCATCCGCGTCGCCCACTCGATCCCGGACGCAGTCGCGATCGTCGTCGAGACGGCCGCGGGCCGCGTGCTGCACACCGGCGACTACAAGATTGATCACACGCCCGTCGACGGTCAGGGCACCGACGTCGGCGCGCTTGCCACGCTCGGCAACAAGGGCGTCGACCTGCTGCTCGGCGACTCGACGAACGCCGAGCGCCCGGGCTACACCGGCTCGGAGAAGCTCGTCGGCGAGGCGTTCCGCCAGATCATCCCGACCCGCGAGGGCCGCATCCTCGTCGCCTCGTTCGCCTCGAACCTGCACCGCATGCAGCAGGCCATCGACATCGCTGTCGAGGTCGGGCGCAAGGTCGCGGTCGTGGGGCGCTCGATGCGCAAGAACCTGAACATCGCCACGAACCTCGGCTACCTCGAGATCCCGGCCGGCACGATCATCAAGCCGGCGGACATCTATCTCTACGAGCCCGACCAGGTGCTGATCCTCTGCACCGGCAGCCAGGGTGAGCCGATGTCGGCGCTGACGCGCATCGCCTACGACGACCACTCGACGGTTCGCGTCGAGCGCGGCGACACGGTGATCATCTCGGCGAAGCCGGTTCCCGGCAACGAGCTGCGCGTGCACGACTCGATCAACCGCCTGGCCCGTGCCGGCGCCGAGGTGCTGCATCAGGACATCGCCGACGTCCACGTGTCGGGCCACGCCTGCCGCGAGGAGCTGCGGCTGATGCTGGCGCTGACGCGGCCGAAGGCCGTGATGCCGATCCACGGCGAGTTCCGCATGCTTGAGGCCCACGCTGGCCTTGCTCGCGACGCAGGTGTCCGCGCCGACCAGATCATCGTTGGCGACAACGGCACCGTGGTCGAGCTGTCCCGCTCCGGCGTCCGCGTCACCGGCGAGATCGAGACGGGCATGACCTTCGTGGACGGCCTCGGCGTGGGCGACATCGGCGACGTTGCTCTGCGCGACCGGCGCCACCTCAGCGAGGACGGCGTCCTGATCATCGTGGCAACGCTCTCGCTGCGCAGCTCCGAGCCGCCGCTGGCACCCGAGCTGATCGCTCGCGGCTTCGCGGGAACGGACGCGCTGATCGAGGAGCTTCGCGAGGAGGCCGCCCGGATTCTCGAGGAGTGCCTCGAGGACGGCGTGGACGAGATCAAGCTGCTCCAGGAGCATCTGCATGACGGCGTTGGTCAGCTCGTCTATGACCGCACGCGCCGCCGGCCGATGATCCTGCCCGTCGTCGTCGAGGTCTAGCCGTGGCCGCACCCGGTTGGTCCGACGTCATCGAGACGTTTGGCGAACGGGAGACGCAGGCCCGCCTGGTCGCTCAGCTCGCTGCCTGCGAGGCTTCAGCGCTGGCGTTCTGCCGGCTGCTCGAGCGCTGGGCGAAGGGGCAGGCCGAGCCGGGCACGGTGGGTGGACGCCAGGCTGCGCTGCGCCATGCCGCCGAGCGCGTCGAGACGGCGCTGACCGGTCTCGAGCGGCCGCTCGACCGCTACCTGCTGGAGCTGGAGCCCGACCGTGCCGAGGGACGCTCCTGGTACGGCGAGCCTGGAGCGGGGGAGCTGATCGAGTGGGGGCCGGTTCTGGCCCGCGCCGGTGTGGTGGTCGCGGCGGTACGCGTCGCGCAGACGTATCTCGAGCTGGCCGTGCTCGTCCGGGCCCTCGAGGGGCTTGCCGATGCCGCGCGGATCGGCCTCGCGCCTGACCGCTCGTCGCTCTGGGCCGGGCTCTTCGATCTGCGCGAGAACCTGTTGAATGGCGCGCTCGACGACCTGCGCGCGATCGCGGCCTAGGCCGCGGCGGAGAGCTACAGTCGGTCGCCGTGCGCGCGCACGGAGTCACGCATCATCTGCGCGACGACGCCGCGCGTCGTCGCCAGCTCGAACGGTTCGAGAGTCGGCGCGCCGATCCACTCTGCAATCGCCGCCGCCTCGCCCGCGAACTCCACTGCGATGCTGCCGGTCGCAGTCTCGAGGATGCCCACCGCCAGAATGTCGGTGGCGGAGACGATCTTGCGCTTCTCGTTGCGCTCGTCACGCGAGCGCTCGTAGGCCTTCTCGGCCCGATCGGCAAACGTCGAGGGCAGGCGCTCGCCGAAGGCGCGGCCTTCCCAGCAGACGGCGTACGTGCCGTCTGGCCGGGGGTTGCCGATGGGCATCACCACCGAGCCGCGCTCGATTGAGGCTGCCAGCGGGCTGCCTGGCTGCGGGATGTAGACGGCGACCTTCAAGCTTTCCTCCAACGCGAGTGAACGACAACTATAGGGGGCGAGCGCCCGGCGCAGCACCCCCAATCGAGTGAAGGAGGGTCGGGGAGGCCGTCGAAGTAGCCACCATGGCGCAGAGCAAGCGCGCGGCCAGGCCGCGCCCGAAGTCCGAGGCGCGCATGCGCCGGGAGCCGCGGAGACAGGTTTCCGCGCAGCCGCACCTCCGGCCCGAGCTGGTCGGCCTAGGCCTGCTCGCGCTCGGGCTCTTCTTCGCTGCGCTGCTGTGGGGCGGACTCGACGGCGGCTGGCTGGGTGGCGGCGTGGCGGACGGCCTGCGCTCAGGCGGCGGCTACGGGGCGTATGTGTTGCCGGTGCCGATGGTCGCGGTCGGGGTGCTGATGCTGGCCCGCTCGGCTCTGCTCGACTTCCGGCCGTTCCGCGTGGGCCTCGGCGTC
>CANNRA010000019.1 GCA_947507735.1 Actinomycetota bacterium | reverse complement strand
GGCCGCATCGCCGAGCAGCACCTCGCCGACCTCCGCGAGCGCGTCGCCGTGCCGGTGCGCCAGCTCGCCAGCGCCGTCGTCCCCGGCCGCCGCCGCTTCCTGTTTGCCGCCGAGGCCGTCTGGGACGAGCCCGACACGTGGGCCCGCCCGCTGCGCGCCTACGCCGCCGCCTTCACTCCCGACAGCGACACGACGCTGGTGCTGCCCGCCCTCGACGAGGGCGCAGCCACCCGGCTCGTGCTCGCCGAGCTCGCTGCCGCCGGCATCGATCCGGCAAGCCTGCCCGACGTCGTGCTTGCCCACCCCGGTGAGCTGGGCTTCGTGTCGCTCGAGCTTGCCGCCGACGCCATCGTCGTCGGCAACGGTCACCGTCCGCGCCGCGCGCGCGTCATCGTCCCCTCGGAGCCGGAAGCGCTCCGCGCCGCACTGGAGGTGCACAGCTAATGGGCCTTCGCCTAGCTCAGCTCGAAGAGGTCGTCAAGCTCTCCCGCTCCGCCGACGACTGGCGGGCCTCGGTCAACGAGGTGCTTGCCGGCGTCACCGCCGCCGCGCGGATCGGCCGGCCCGATGACCTGCGCGCGGCGCTCGCCCCGGTCGCCGACTGGAGCGACCGCCAGCGCGCCTACCAGGTGCTCAAGCACGCGACTGAGATCGTCGCGGGCGGCGGCCAGAGCCTGCCCGACCGTGGCTGGGCGCGGCTCTTCGCCGAGCTCGCCGCGATCCTCACCGTCGAGCTTGAGCGCCACCCGGTGCAGCCGGCGCTGCTCAACTCGCTCGGCGTGCTGCACTACGAGCTCGGCGAGATCGGCGGCGCGAAGGCGCTGTTCGCTGCTGCCATCCGCCTCGATCCGACGCTGCCGCATGCGCAGAAGAACCTGGCTGCGGCCCGCGAGCGCGAGCAGGGCCGGCTTGCCGTGCCGCTGCCCAGGCAGCTGGCTATCGCGCTGCGCGCGCTCTCGGTGCGGGCACGCAACATCGCCGCACGGGCCAAGCTGCCGAGCGGGCTGACGCTCTCGCTGTGCATGATCGTCAAGGACGAGGAGGAGATGCTCCCCGGCTGCCTCGAGGCGATCCGCGGGGCCGTCGACGAGATCATCATCGTCGACACCGGCTCGACCGACCGTACGGTCGAGATCGCCGAGTCGTTCGGCGCTCGCGTCCTGCACTTCCCGTGGAACGGCTCGTTCGCCGACGCCCGTAACGTCGGCCATGCCGCCGCGACCTCCGACTGGATCATCTACCTCGACGCCGACGAGCACCTCGTGCCCGAGGACGCCGAGCAGCTGCGCGAGCTGACCCGCCGCACCTGGCGTGAGGCTTTCTACGTCGTCCTCACCAACTACACCGGCGGCGACGAGGCCGGCTCGGCCGTGAGCGACCTCCAGCTGCGCATGTGGCGCAACCGCCCGGAGTACCGCTTCGAGGGCCGCATCCACGAGCAGAAGACCGGCAACATGCCGCGCTACCTGCCGGAGCGCTTCGAGACGACACCGATCCGTGTCCTGCACTACGGCTATCTCAAGAGCCGGATCAGCGGCCGCGACAAGGCTCGCCGCAACATCGAGCTGCTGCAGCGCGAAGCCAAGGACGACCCGACCGCCTTCGTCTGGTTCAACCTCGGCTCGGAGCACCTGGCGCTCGCCGAGTTCGAGCGGGCCCGCGTCCTCTTCGACCGCTCCTGGAACGAGGTGCAGCAGCAGGACTCGTGGACGCGGATCGGCTTCGTGCCGCTGCTCTCCTCGCGCCGCGCAAAGTGCCGGCGGGAGCTCGGCGACCTGGTCGCGGCGCGCGAGGCGATCGACGAGGCACTGGCGCTGTACCCCGACCACACCGATCTCGTCGGCGAGCTCGCGCTGTGCGCGCAGCAGGCGGGCAACCTCGACGAGGCCTCCCACCTGGCCGAGCGGCTGCTCGAGATGGGCGATGCCCCGGCGCACTACTCCGCCACCGTCGGCTCCGGCACCTTCCTGGCGCTGATGCTGCTCGGCGAGCTGCGGCGGCTCCAGGGCCGTCTGCCCGAGGCCGAGGCCCTGCTGCGCCGCTCGCTGGACGAGTATCCCGCGTTCCTCGCCCCGATCGCCAGCCTCGCCACGGTGCAGCTCGGTCGCGGCCTCGAGCCGGACGAGATCGCCGCGAACCTGCCGATCGAGAAGCCAAGCGCCCAGCTGCTGCTGGCCACCGCCTTCTACGAGGGCGGCCGCGTCGAGCCCGCCGCGAGCCTCTTCGAGCAGGTGCTCGAGCGCCAGCCGGCGAACGGCGTCGCCCGCGTCGGCCTGGTCGAGGCGCTGCTGTCGCAGAAGCGCTGGGACGACGCCTACACCACCGCCGCCAGCGAGCCCGAGAGCTCGCCGGTCGCGCGCATCGCCGCCACCGAGATGCTCTTCGCGGCAGCCGCTGCCGGCCAGACCGCCCGGCTCGAGAGCGCGCTGCTGCAGGCCGAGGAGCGCGGCGTGTCGTACGCCGAGCTCGAGACGTTCCGTGCCTGGAGCGCGCTGCAGCTGGGCGAGCCGGTGCCGCGCATCGTCTCGGAGGCCGCCGCCGCGGTGCTGCTCACCCTGCTGGAGGCGCTGCTGCGCGTCCACGAGTTCGACACGTTCGAGCAGCTGCTCGGCCTGTTCAACCGCGCCGCCCTCGATCCGCGCGCACGCCGCGAGAAGCTGGCGCGCCTCTACCTGCGCCGCGGCTTCCTCGCCTCGGCCGCCGAGGAGTGGCTCGCGGTGACTGCGAACACGCCCGATGCGGATGCTCTCGTTGGCCTCGCGCAGGTGTCCTTCGCCGTCGGCGAGCCGGAAGAGGCGCTCGCGCTGGCCCAGAACGCCCTCGCCCTCGACCCGGCGTCGAGTCGCGCCCGGACACTGATCGGGGCCTGCGCGGCGTGACCCGACACGTCGCCGCGCCGAGCTGTTCGCCGCCGCTGCAACAAAGCATGCACGTGGTCCTAAACCTTGGTGCCTGCCTGCCGATGAACTGTGCAGGTTCCACCCAGGGAAGGATGGAGAACAATGCTTGAGGGAGTCGGGCCGGCCTACGGCCCAGCAAAGATCGAACGCCAGGGAGGCGTCGGTAACGTGGCGCGGACTGCGGCCACCCCAACGGCTGGGGTGTACCACATTCCGGATGCGCCACCGGCCGATCTGCTGACCGAGCTTGACCGTGCCGCGAGCGTCATCAACGACCTTGCCGCGCGTCAGGTGAACGTCCACTTCAACATCGACGAGAAGACCGGCAAGGTGCGGACGCAGGTCGTGGACGGGGCTGGCAAGGTCATCCGCGAGATTCCGGCGGCCCGCCTGCTCGACGTCCTGTCGAGCGGCAGCGCCAGCGGTCTCGCAGTTAACACCGTCGGCTAGCCCGCATGGCTACTGTCGCAGCGCAGAACATCTCCGGACTCGCGTCCGGGCTCGACACGAGTTCGATCGTGACGCAGCTGATGCAGGTCGAGGCAGTGCCTCAGGTCCGCCTCCAGCAGCGCCAGGCCGTCGAGCAGGTGCGGCAGCAGGCCTTGACCGATGTGAAGACGCGGCTGGCCAACCTCCAGACGCAGATCGCCGGGTTGCGTGACGCTGCGACCTGGTCGGACACCCAGACCGTCGATTCGAGCGACGCGACCAAGCTCACGGCGACGCGCACTGCAGGCGCCGCCGCGGGCGCGTTCCAGGTCACGGTCACCGACCTGGCGCGCGCCGACCAGTACAAGGGCGCCACCCTCACGACAACGAGCAACGCCGGCCCGCTGACGATCGCTGTCGGCGCGAAGTCGATCTCGGTGGACGTCGCGGCCGGCGGTTCGCTCGACACGCTGGCGACCGCCATCAACGGGAGCACCGGCACACCGGTGTACGCCTCGGTCGTGAACGCGCAGCTCGTGTTGTCAAGCCGCACGACGGGCGCGTCGAACACGATCTCGATCGGCGGCAACGCCGCTGTCACGGCCGAGCTCGGCTTCACGCACTCGATCACAGCTGCCGATGCCCACTACAGGGTGGACGGCGTTGACAAGACGTCGAGCACGAACACGGTCGCGGATGCCCTGCCGGGCGTCCAGCTCGTGCTCAAGGCAGTGACCTCCTCGGCCGTCACGGTCAGCGTCGGCGCCCCCGCGCCGAGCACCTCCGCGATCCAGGGCAAGATCCAGTCGTTCGTCGACCAGTACAACTCGACGATCGAGTTCGTCCAGTCGAAGATCGACGAGCGGAAGGTCGCCAGCCCGAAGAACGCCAGCGAACGCGCCAAGGGCGTGCTTTCCGGTGATGCGTCGCTGACCGGGCTGCTCTCGTCGCTCCGCACCTCGGTTGCCGACCTCTTCAGCGGTAGGCCTGCCTCGGCCAGGTCGCTCTCGCAGGTGGGTCTCTCGACCGGCGCGGCGGTTGCCAGCGGGACGATCAACAAGGAAGCGGTGTCCGGCAAGCTCACGCTCGACTCGGCCAAGCTTGCGACGGCCCTCACCGCGTCGCTCGGCGATGTGAAGGCGCTGTTCACGAATCCCACGGGCTCGTACTCGACGCAGGGCCTTGCCCAGCGCTTCGACACCCTGCTCGCCGGGCAGCTCAAGACCGGCGGCGCGATGGCCAGCCGCATCGCCAGCTCGAACACGCAGATCTCGCAGTACACGAAGAGCATCGGCGACTGGTCGACCCGCCTGGCGACCAAGCAGGTGGCGTTGCAGAGGCAGTTCACCGCCATGGAGACAGCGCTCTCGCACGCGCAGTCCCAGGGCAGCTGGATCTCGGGAGAGATCGCCAAGATGTAGCGTGGGACCCCTCGGATGAGGGACGTCCCGTGCTCAATCGTGCCTCGCTCCGGCCGACTACCTGAGGGCATCTCGCAGACCCTTCGCCCCGGAGACGTGCCTTGAACCCTTACGCCAGCGCCCATGCGGCCTACACCGAGTCGAGCGTCCTTACCGCCCCGCCCGAGAAGCTCGTCGTCATGCTCTACGACGGCGCGATCCGCTTCCTCAATGTCGGTGCCGCATCGATGCGCAACGGCGACCAGGCGCATGCTCGCGACCGCATCCGCCGGGCCGAGGCGATCATCGACCAGCTGAACTACTCGCTGGACATGAGCCATGGCGACATTCCGCAGCAGCTCCGGTCGATCTACCTCTTCTGCAAGGGCTACCTCATCCGGGCCTCGGTCCAGCGTGACCCGCAGGCGATCGACGCCGTCGTTGCGCTGCTGTCGGAGCTCCGCGACGCGTGGGACAGCGTGTCCCGTCGCGCGCTCACGAGCGCCGCGTAGCCCGCGGATCCACCGTCATGGCCGACCCGTACGCCCGGCTCGTTGAGCTCACCCGCAGCGAGCATGACGCCGTGCTGGCGGGCGACTGGGAGCAGGTTGCCGCCATCCAGACGCAGCAGGTCGCCTTGCGCTCCACCCTCGCCGGCCCGCCCCCGGCAACGGCACGCCCCTCGCTCGAGGAGGCGTCCCGCCTGAACGCCGAGATCGGTCGCGCCATCGAGCGGGCTGCCGCGGGTGTCCGGGCCGAGCTGGTCGAGATCGGTCGCGGCCGCCAGGCCGCCGTCGGCTACGCCGCCGCAGGCACGCAGCGGCCGCAGTCGCAGCTCGCCTGGCAGGGCTAGCGCACGTGCGGCGCGCGCCGCACCGGAGCCGCGATACTCCCGGGCATGCCCGACTACGTGAAGCAGGCTCCGCTCCCCTCGTCCCAGGCGCCCGAGGCCGTGCGCGCCACCGTCTCCGAGATGCTGCTCGACATCGAGCGCCGCGGTGACGCCGCCATCCGCGACTACTCGCGCAAGCTCGACAACTTCGATCCGCCGAGCTTCCGCGTCGGCGCTGCCGAGATCGCCGCTGCGGCCGACCAGCTGAGCGACGAGCTGAAGCACCACATCCAGATCGCCCAGACGCAGGTGCGCAGCTTCGCGCAGCACCAGCGCGCGACCCTCACCGACCTCGAGGTCGAGACCCTGCCGGGCATCGTGCTCGGGCACCGCCACATCCCGGTGAGCGCTGTCGGCTCGTACGTGCCGGGCGGCCGCTACCCGATGCTCGCTTCCGCCTTCATGACCGTGCTCGTGCCCAAGGTTGCGGGCGTGCCGCGCGTCGTGGCCCTCGCGCCGCCGCGCGAGGGCAAGGGCATCCACCCCGCGATGCTCTACGCGATGTCGACCTCTGGCGCCGACGAGATCGTCTGCCTGGGTGGCGTGCAGGCGCTGGCCGCGCTCGCCTTCGGGCTCGCTGACCTCGACGCAGTCGACATGATCTGCGGCGCGGGCAACGCCTACGTCGCCGAGGCCAAGCGCCAGCTGTACGGGCGCGTCGGCATCGACCTGCTGGCCGGGCCGACCGAGGTGCTCGTGCTCGCCGATGGCTCGGCCGACCCGGTGCTCGTCGCCGCCGACCTGCTGGGCCAGGCCGAGCACGGCCCGACCTCGCCCGCCATCCTCGTCACGACCTCGCGCGCGCACGGCGAGGCGGTGCTCGCCGCGATCCACGAGCTGCTCGCCACCACCTGGCCGACGGCGGCCGTCGCCGGCGAGGCGTGGCAGAACCATGGCTCGATCATCGTCGCCGCCGATGACGCGGAGCTGCTGGAGATCGCCAACCAGATCGCGTCGGAGCACGTCGAGATCCAGGCCGAGCCGGCCACGCTCGAGCGGTGGTTTGCGGGGCTCGACAACTTCGGCTCGCTGTTCGTGGGCGAGAACGCCACGGTGGCCTACGGCGACAAGGGGATCGGCACCAACCACGTGCTGCCGACGGGCCGCGCGGCCCGCTACACCGGCGGCCTCTGGGTGGGCAAGTTCCTCAAGACCTGCACCTACCAGCGCCTCACCGACGAGGGCACCCGCCAGATCGCGCCGACGATCGAGGCTGTCTGCGCCGCCGAGATGATGCTCGGCCACGGCGTCACGGCGACGATGCGCCTCGAGCGCGTCGGCCGCTAGCGCCTCCGGGATTTCCACGGATGCCGGGTCGCAGCCGGCGTGTCACCCTCGGCGGCAGGGGACTCGTCGATCTGCGACTCGGAGGCGATTGCGATGCGTCGGCTGCTGTCCGGGCTCTGCCCGCTGCTCCTGTTCCTGCTGCTTCCGGTCGGCAGCGCCGCTGCGGCCCACGTTGCCGCGCCGGCGGCCGCACCGCAGCAGGTCGTTGTGATCGGGAACGGCGCCGCTGTCCAGAACGGGCCGAGCGCTCCGTCGATCTTCACCACGACGCAGCCCTGGCATGTCGTCCAGATCATCACCTACCACTGGAACGACGCGAAGGGCACGTCGAGCACGGGCACCATCCGGCTCAAGGGCCTCGGTGGTGCGAAGTCGTACGGCCCGTTCAAGACCACCGGCATGCCCGGGCAGGGCGGCGTCCCGAACGCGAACTGGGTCGCCAGCGTCAGCTTCGACCTGCCGCCCGGCCGCTACCAGTTCGTCGACTCGAGCCCCGTCACCTGGGCGCAGAACGAGGAGTCCGGGCACAGGGGAATGGCCTGGATCATGGCCACCTCCGCGGAGCCTGCCGTGCCCAGCGTGACCGCCTATCTGCACGCGGGCATCGTCCACCCCGGCACCGGGATCGCGCTCGGCTATGCCGTGAAGGACGCGTCAGGCAAGGCCGAGGTGCACCTGGCGCTCTACGACGGCGGCGACCTCGACACCACCGACGACGTCGCCGTGGCGAAGGCCGACGGCTCGCGCCGCACGTGGCAGGTGTCGATCGGCTCCGACCTGAAGGGGCCGCTCTCATTCTGCGTCTGGGCCGAGAACGCGGCGGGCGACAAGAGCGGCAACGCGCCGCGCTCCGCCTGCAAGTTCATCTCGCTGCTCGTCGACATCGCGAGGGTCTCGAACGGCTGCGGCGGCGAAGGCTGGCCGTCCGTGGTCGCTGCCGAGAACTACTTCGGCAACACGAGCACCTACACCGAGCCCGAGGGTGGCAGCTACACCGTCAGCTTCGTTCCCGCCTGCAACCTGCACGACGCCGCCTACGGTGGCCAGACGGTTGCCGACGTGATCAACGGCGGCACCGTTGACACCCACGCGTGGTCGCGGCGCAAGGCAGACGACAAGTTCGCGAGCGACCTGCGCGCGATCTGCCATCGCCGCGTCCCGCCGAGCGCGAAGACGGCGCTCCAGTCGTGCCTGAGGGACGGGCGGCGCTACCTGATCGTGCGCACGCTGGGCATGAACTTCTACGACTACGACCTGACCAGGCCGGGAACGCAGGGCGAGGGGCCGCGCGACCGGTAACCAGCGCCTCGCCGACCCCTGTCCTGCACCCCGCAGTCGCATGCGGCTAAAGGTCTGCCCCAGCAGGCCGATGACCACCTTGTCCCAGGACGGGACGTCGTGTCCCATGGACGGGAAAACCGCACAGCGGAGGAACCCCCGTGGGACTTTTTGACACGACACAGCTCGGACTGGAGCAGGCCCTTAGCGGGGCCGCGCTTCGCCAGCGCGCCATCGCCAACAACATCGCGAACGCGAACACGGCCGGCTTCAAGCGCAGTGACGTCGACTTCCACTCGGCGCTCCAGAGCGCCTTCGGCAGCCCCGACGCCCAGAGCCGCCTCAAGAACCTGAGCTTCTCGGCGCAGCAGGACACGTCGACCTCGACGCGTCTCGACGGCAACAACGTCGATATCGACACCGAGATGGCAAACCTCTCGGAGAACTCGCTCGAGTACCAGTCGCTGATCACGATCTCCCGCTCGCGGATGCAGATGCTGCAGATCGCAATGGGCACGAGGACAGCCTGATGAGCCTCTTTGGTGGTCTCTCGATCTCGGCGTCCGGCCTCACGGCAGAGCGCGTCCGCATGGACGTGATCGCCGAGAACCTGGCAAATGCCGAGTCCACACGCGGCGTCGACGGGCAGCCGTACAAGCGCAAGCTGGTCGTGCTCGGCGCGGCAGCCGGCGGTGGCAGCAGCTTCGCCGACACGCTCGCCGGCGTCAGGGTGAAGGCCGTCGTCGACGACCAGAGCCCCGGCCGCAAGGTCTACGACCCGACGCATCCCGACGCCGACAAGCAGGGCTTCCTCACCATGCCGAACGTCAACACGGTCTCCGAGATGGTCGACCTGATCACGGCGACGCGCGGCTATGAGGCAAACATCCAGGCCCTCAACGCGGCCAAGACGATGTTCTCCCGCACGCTCGAGATCCTGCGCTGATGGATCCGCTCATCTCCAAGCTGGTCGGCGGTCTCGACTTCAAGATTCCGGGCATCGACGGCGCAGGCGCCGCGGGTCAGAGCGGCACTGGCACCAGCATCGGTGGCGACTCCGGCGGCGGCTTCGGCAAGACGCTCGAGAACGCCATCTCGAACCTGAGCGGCTCGATGAACGAGGCCACCACGGCATCGCAGCAGCTCGCCACGGGCCAGGCGGCCGACATCTCGCAGGTTGCGATGACCGTTGAGCGCGCCGTGCTCGAGCTGCAGCTGGCAACACAGATTCGCAACAAGGCCGTCGAGGCCTACCAGGACATCTACCGCATGCAGGTCTAGGGAGAGGGGCTAGAGGAGCCGAATGGGAGAGACAGCAGGAAAACTCAAGGACATCTGGCGCACGCTCGGTCCGCGCGGCCAGCTCGGCGTTGCCGCGTCCGCGCTGCTCGTGATCATCACGCTCTTCTTCCTCTTCCAGATGGCGGGGAAGGCGAGCTATACGACGCTGACCTCCGGCCTCCAGGCGTCGGAGTCGGCGCAGATCGCCAAGGCGCTCGACGCGGCCGGCATCAAGTACCAGCTGAAGAGCGGCGGCACCGAGATCAACGTGCTCTCCGGCACCGAGTCGAAGGCGCGGCTCGCGCTCGCCTCGAAGAACCTGCCGAACGGCGGCCACGTCGGCTTCGAGCTGTTCGACAAGAAGAGCCTCGGGCAGACCGACTTCCAGCAGCAGGTGCAGTACCAGCGTGCCCTCGAGGGCGAGATCGCCCGCACCATCGAGCAGATTCAGGGCGTTACGGCAGCGGACGTGCAGCTCGTCATCCCCAACGATGCGCTCTTCCTCGCCGACCAGACCAAGGCCACCGCGTCCGTGCTCGTCAGGGGCGGCTCCAACCTCGATGCCTCCACCATCGCTGGCATTGCCCACCTCGTCTCGTCCGCGGTGAAGGGCCTCAACTCTGACTCCGTGACCCTTACCGACGAGACCGGCACCATGCTCTGGCCCCGCTCTGGCAGCGGCGCCGGCGGTGTCAGCGCTACCGCGAAGCTCGAGGCCCAGCAGCGCTACGCCAGCCAGCTCTCCTCGCAGATCAACGCGATGCTGATCTCGACGCTCGGTGTCAACAAGGCGCAGGTGCGCATCCACGCCGACCTCAACGCCGACGAGTCGACGCTCGACAAGGTGACGTATGCCAAGACGGGCACGCCGCTCACGACCAAGACCGACCTGGAGACGCTGAAGGCCGCGGGCACGGCGACGACGCCCGTCTCGGGCACGGCCGCGAACCTGCCCTCGTACGCGACGGGCAGCGGTGCGAACGGCAACTCGAACTACAACCACAAGATCGAATCGACCGACTTCGGCGTTGACAAGACCGTGTCGCACACCGTGGTCGCGCCCGGCTCGGTGAACAAGCTGGACGTTGCGCTGATGGTTGACGCGTCGGTGCCAGCCGACCAGGTTGCCTCGCTGCAGAAGAGCGTGGCCGCGATGGCCGGCGTCACCCCGGCGCGCGGCGACACCCTGGCCGTGACCACCCTCACGTTCGCTGCCCCGCCCAAGGCGGCGGCGCCTGCATCCAGTGGTCTGCCGATCCCGCCTGCGATGCTCGGCCTGCTCAAGTGGGTCGGCGTGCTGCTCGGCTCCGCCATCTTCCTCTTCCTGCTGCGCAAGAACCTGAAGCGCCGCGAAGGGGAGGGCGTCGCGATCGAGCCGACCTGGCTGCGCGAGATCGAGCGCTCGGTGCCGGTCGGCGCCTTGGAGAGCGGTGGCGGCGTCAACCCGCTCGAGATTGCGGTCGACCCTGCCGGCGAGCGCCGCCAGCAGATGAAGAGCGAGGTGCAGGAGATCGTGCGCAACAACCCGGAGCAGATCGCCCTGCAGATCAGCCAGTGGATGCGGGAGGGCTGAGTTGGCTCCCCCCGTGCCTGTCCTCAGTGGCCGCAGGAAGGCCGCCATCCTGTGTGTCGCGATCGGCCAGGACGAGGCCGCCCAGATCTTCAAGTACCTGAACGACGATCAGGTTGAGATGCTCACGATCGAGATGGCGCGCACCGTAGCCGTCGCTCCCGAGCTGTCGGGCGTGGTGCTGGAGGAGGTGCTCGAGACCGCCGCCGCCCACGGCTACATGCAGGAGGGCGGCCTCAAGTACGCCCGCGAGGTGCTGGAGCGGGCCGTCGGCAAGGCGCGGGCGCAGGAGATCCTGAACCGCCTCGCGGTCGTCATCGAGTCGAGCCCGTTCGAGTTCCTGCGCGGCTCCCCGGCCGAGCAGATCGTCGCCTTCCTGCGCAACGAGCATCCGCAGACGATCGCTCTCGTCCTCGCCTACCTGCCATCCAACGAACTGGCAGCACGTGTCATGGAGCAGCTCTCGCCCGAGCAGCAGACCGACATCGCCACGCGGATCGCCCTGATGACGCAGGCCTCACCGGAGGTCGTCAAGGAGATCGCGAGCGTCATGGAGCAGAGGCTCGAGTCGGTGATCCGTCACGAGTACCAGGAGGTCGGCGGCGTCGGCTCGCTCGCGCAGATCCTCAACTCGTCGGATCGCGCCACCGAGCAGAACATCCTCAATTTCCTCACCGACTCCGATCCGGAGCTCGCCGACGAGGTGCGCTCGCGCCTCTTCACCTTCGAGGACATCGCGAGCCTCGACGACCGCGCGATCCAGATGATCCTCAAGGAGGTCGACGCGAAGGACCTGCCGCTCGCCCTGCGCGGAACCAGCCCCGACGTCTCCGAGAAGATCCTCCAGAACATGTCGCAGCGCGGTGCAGAGATGCTCCGCGAGGAGATGGAGTACATGCCGCCGCAGCGTAAGCGCGTCGTCGAAGAGGCCCAGAGCAAGGTGGTTGCCGCGGTGCGCAAGCTCGAGGACTCCGGGGCGCTCGTGCTGGCGCGCGGCGAGGGCGGCGCCGATGGCGCCGACGGGGTCATCTAGTGGACGACATCCAGGCGTTCGCCTTCCCTCACCTCGAATCGACCGGCCCGGTGATCCGGGCCGGCGACCTCGCCCAGGCCGTCGGTGACGTTCTCGCCAGCGCGCGCGCCGAGGCCGAGCAGATCCGGGCCGCAGCCGCCGAGGGCGGACATGCCGCAGGGTACGCCGCCGGCCTCGCCGAGGCACATGACCGGCTGGAACCCGCGCGCACTGCGCTCGAGGCGGCCGCCACCGGCCTCGTCGCGACGCGCGAGGAGTTTCTCGCACTCGCCGAGACCCGGGCAGTCGAGCTCGCGCTGGCGATCGCCCGCAAGGTGATCGGCGTCGAGCTGGCCGTACGGCCCGAGCTCGTGGTGGAGGTGGCGACCGGTGCGCTGCGTCGCGCCGCCGAGCGCGACCACGTCGTCCTGCTCGTCAACCCCGATGACATCGAGCTCGTGCGCGAGGCCGCCGCAGACCTGTCGGGCGCGCTCGGCATGATTCGCCGCCTCGAGATCGCTCCGGAGCGCCGCGTCGACCGCGGCGGCTGCCTCGTGCAGACCGCCGAGGGCGAGATCGATGCCGGCATCGAGACGCAGCTGGAGAAGGCGCGCGAGGTCCTGCTCGGCTCGCTGCAGCAGTCCGCCGATGCCTGAGGCCGTCCTCGCCGAGAAGTTCGCTGCGCTGCAGTCCGCCGACCTGCATCGGCGCCGCGGCAAGGTGGTCAACCTGATCGGCCTCGTCATCGAGGCATCCGGCCTGCGGGCCGAAGTGGGGGAGCTGTGCACCATCGACTGCGGCCGCACTCGCCCGGCGATCCCCGCCGAGGTTGTCGGCTTCCGCGACGGGCGCACGCTGTTGATGCCGCTCGGCGAGATGCACGGCATCGGCCCCGAGAACCACGTCGACGCCACCGGCCACCCCTTCGAGCTGCGTGTTGGCGACGACCTGCTCGGCCGCGTGCTCGACTCGCTCGGCAAGCCGCTCGACGAGGGCGGCGACCTCGGCCCCGGCGAGATGCGCGCGGTCGTTGCGCCGCCACCGAAGCCGCTGGCCCGTACCCGCATCGTTGACCGGCTGTCGCTGGGTGTCCGGGCGCTCGACGCGCTCGTCCCGGTTGGCCGTGGCCAGCGCCTCGGCATCTTCGCCGGCTCCGGCGTCGGCAAGTCGTCGCTGATGGGCATGATCGCCCGCTCGACCACTGCCGACATCAATGTGATCTGCCTCGTCGGTGAGCGCGGACGTGAGGTGCGCGAGTTCATCGAGCGCGACCTCGGCGACGCGATCGCGCACTCCGTGGTGATTGTCGCCACCTCCGACGAGCCGGCGTTGCTGCGCATCAAGGCGGCGTTCGTCGCCACCACGATCGCCGAGTACTTCCGCGACCAGGGCAAGGACGTCCTGCTGATGATGGACTCGGTCACGCGGTTTGCGATGGCCCAGCGCGAGGTCGGCCTCGCCATCGGTGAGCCGCCCGCCACGCGCGGCTACACCCCGTCCGTCTTCGCCACGCTGCCCCGTCTGCTGGAGCGTGCCGGCACCTCCGACCGCGGCTCGATCACGGGTCTCTACACCGTGCTCGTCGAGGGCGACGACATGAACGAGCCCGTCGCCGACGCGGCCCGCTCGATCCTCGACGGCCACTGCGTGCTGAGCCGCAAGCTCGCGCACCGGTCGCACTACCCGGCAATCGACATCCTGCAGAGCGTGTCGCGCCTCGAGGGTGAGATCGTCGGCGACGAGGGCCGGGCAGCCGCCTCCGCCCTCCGTGAGACGCTCGCGACATACCGCGAGAAGGAAGATCTGATCGCAATCGGCGCGTACGTGCGCGGCACCGACCGCAAGGTCGACTACGCGATCGACAAGATCCCCTATATCGACGGCTTCCTGCGCCAGCGGCGTGATGAGGACGTCTCGGCCGAGGTCGCGGAGCAGCTGCTGCGCGAGCTGATGGCAGACCGTGACGGCGTGCTCGGAACAGCCGGCGGTTTGCTTTCCGTAGGACCCTAATACTCCGGGCCGCAATGCCGATGAACTGAAGGCACCCCGACCGGACTGGAGCTTTCCCATGGCAGTACTCGAGACTTCGAGGCAGCTCGTCGTTTTCTCACTCGGAGACGAGGAGTACGCCCTCCCGATCACCCGCGTGCAGGAGATCATCCGCCACGTCGAGCCCCGCTCGGTCGCTTCGCACGACCCCGCCATCCGTGGCGTCATCAGCCTTCGCGGCAAGATCGTGCCCGTCTGCGACCTCGGCGCCCGGCTTGGGCTCGCCACGCAGGTCGGCGACGCCTCGAAGATCGTCATCGTTGAGACCGGCTCCGGTACCGCTGGCGTGATCGTGGACGAGGTCGAGGAGGTCCTGACCATCGACGAGTCACACGTCGATCCGATGCCCGGCGCGGGTGCGGACTTCATCGAGGCGATCTGCAAGCTCGATGACCGCCTGATCGTGCTGCTCAATCCCGACGGCATCTTCGCTGGTCTCGAAATCGCAGCGTGAGCACGGCAGCAGGCATCCCGCCGCGGGCGCGCCTGCGCCCGCGGGTCGTCGTCGCCGACGATTCCGCGTTGATGCGCCGGATCATCTCGGACGCGCTCACCAGGGGCGGCTTCGAGGTTGTCGGTGCGGCCCACGATGGCGATTCGGCGCTGCAGCTCTGCCGCACCGCTCGCCCGGACGTGCTGACCCTCGACCTGGCGATGCCGGGTCTTGACGGCATGGGTGTCCTGCGCGCCCTCAAGCAGGCCGACTCGACCATCCCGGTCGTCGTCGTCTCTGCGTTCTCGCCGGCCGCGGGTGCACGCGCCGTCGACTGCCTGGCGGAAGGCGCCGTTGACCTCGTTGCGAAGCCGGCCGCCGGGGAGCCGCTCTCGACGTTCACCGATGAGCTCGCCGAGAAGGTCGCGCTCGCGGCGACATCGCGCAAGGCGCGCGCCCGGCTCGCTGCCGCGCGGCCCGCGCGTGCCACTCCGGCTCCCGTGCGTGCTCGCGTGGCGGCCGGCCGCAAGGTCGTCGTGATCGCCACCTCGACCGGCGGCCCGAAGGCGCTCGCCGACCTGCTGCCGAAGCTACCGGCCCGTCTCGGCGAGGGCACGCTGATCGTCCAGCACATGCCGGTCGGCTTCACCAAGTCGCTGGCCGAGCGGCTCGACCGCTCCTCCAAGCTCAACGTGCGCGAGGCCGCGGGCGGCGAGCTGCTCGATCCGGGCGTCGCGCTGATCGCGCCAGGGGGCAGCCATCTGCGGCTTGCAGTCACCGGCGGCGTCGTGCTCACCCAGGAGGCGGCCATCGGCGGCCTCCGCCCGCGCGCCGACCTGACGATCGTCGACGCCGCAAAGCGCTTCGGCGACAGGCTGCTCCTCGTCGTCCTCACCGGCATGGGCAAGGACGGCCTGGAGGGAGCGCAGGAGGTGCGCCGTCAGGGCGGCCGCATCTTCGCCGAGGCGGAGTCCTCCTGCACCGTCTACGGGATGCCGCGCGCGATTGTCGACGCGCAGCTCGCCGACCTCGTGCTGCCGCTCGATCAGCTGCCGCAGGCCATCGCCGCGGAGGCAGGCCAGTGAGCACTCTCGACCGTAATGCGCGCCGGGCGTCCGCCGAGTCGTCGGCCGGCCAGGCAGCGCCGCGGCTGCGCAAGATCGCGGGCGACGACTACCTCGTCTTCTGCGAGCTGTTCCTCCGGCTCACGTCGATCGACCTTGGCCAGTACAAGCGCGGACAGATGGAGCGGCGCATCCGCACGTTTGCCGAGCGCGCCGGGATCAAGGATCTCGAGCAGTACGCCGCGATCATCAAGGCCGACCCGAGCGAGCTCGAGCGCTTCCTCGATCGCGTCACGATCAACGTGTCGCAGCTGTGGCGTAACCCGCAGCAGTGGGCGATGCTCGCCCGCGACGTCCTGCCGGTGCTGGCCAGGGACGGGAAGGTCAAGATCTGGAGTGCCGGCTCGTCGTACGGCGCCGAGGCCTACACGCTCGCTGCGGTCTGCCGCGAGGCGATCCCGACCGCTCGCGTTGAGATCCTCGGCACCGACATCGACAAGCGCATGGTCGAGCGCGCTCGCAAGGGCCACTTCTCCCTCGACGACGCCCGCGACGCGCCGCGCGACGGCATGGCCCGCTGGTTCGACCAGGTGTCGGACGGCTGGCAGGCGAAGCCGGAGATCCAGAAGCTCGTGCGCTTCGAGGTCGGTGACTTGCTGCGGGTCACCCCGCCGGCCGGCACGTACGACCTGATCCTCTGCCGCAACACGGTCATCTACTTCAGCGAGGACGTCCGCGACGCGCTGCACGAGCGTCTCGCCGGCGCTCTCAAGCCGGGCGGGTTCCTGATGGTCGGCTCCACCGAGCGCGTCTCGTCTCCGACACAGCTGAAGCTCGACTCCTGCCTCCCGTTCACCTACCGGAAAGCGGCTTGATGGATATTTCCGAGTATCTGCCGATGTTCCTCGCTGAGGCGCGTGAGCACCTCCAGGAGCTGAACCTTGCCGTTGTCCGCGTCGAGGAGGTACCGGACGATCGCGCGACGATCGACGAGATCTTCCGGGCTGCGCACTCCCTCAAGGGCATGAGTGCCACGATGGGCTTCCCGCACATCGCCGCGCTCACGCACGAGATGGAAGATGTCTTCGAGCTGTTGAAGCAGCGCACCGAGGGCCTCTCCCGCGAGGCGATCGACGTGCTGCTGGAGTGCCTTGACGCGCTTTCGGCTGCGATCGAGTCGATCGACGTCGAGGGCGTCGAGAAGCTCGACGAGCAGGAGCTCTGCCATCGCTTGCAGGCGCTGATCCGCGTGCAGGACGCCGCGGACATCGCTGCCGCCCTGGACGCTGCCGGTTCCGATCCGTTCGGCGAGGCGCTGGCCAGGGCCGCCGGCCGCCGGGTCGTGCACGTCACCGTGTCGCTTGCGACCGACTCGCCGATGCCGGCAGTGCGTGCCTTCCAGCTGCTCGCCGCTCTCGGCGATCACGGCGAGGTGCTCGCGTCGGTGCCAACCGAGGACGAGGTCGATGGCTTCGCCGAGCACACGGTGCAGCTCTGGATCGCCTCCGAGCACGAGGACAACGCGGTGCACAAGACCGCGCTGGGCGTGCCCGAGGTGATTGCTGCAACGGTGGTCGAGCTCGGCTCGGCCCCGTCCGCGGTGCCCGCTGCCGCAGTCGAGCCGGTCGAGGTCGAGCCGGTCGCCGAGGCCCCGGCCAGCGCCGCGACGCCCGACCCAGCCGCTGCTCCGGCCGCGGCTGCTCCGGCCGCCTCCTCCGGACACGCCCACAAGAAGCCCTCGGCGACCGTTCGCGTCGACGCCGAGCGCCTCGACCAGCTTATGCACCTGATGGGCGAGCTCGTCGTGCGTCGTACCACCGTCGAGTCGTTCGCCTCGCAGGTCGAGATTCCGGAGCTCCAGCACGCGATGCAGGAGCTGACGCGGGCCTCGCAGGCGCTGCAGCACATGGTGATGCAGGTGCGGATGATCCCGGTGGAGGCCGTCTTCCTGCGCTTCCCCCGCCTGGTTCGCGACCTCTCCTCGAAGCTCGAGAAGAACGTCGAGCTGGTGCTCACCGGCCAGGACACGGAGTTCGACCGCACCGTCGTTGACGCGCTCGGCGATCCGCTCGTGCACATCGTGCGCAACTCGCTCGACCACGGCCTGGAGCCGCCGGAGGAGCGCCTCGCCGCCGGCAAGCCAGCGCAGGGCACGCTCGAGATCTCGGCCTACCAGGCTGGCGGCAACGTCGTCATCAGCGTGCGCGACGACGGCCGTGGCATCGACCCGCAGCGGGTGGCGCGGAAGGCCGCCGAGAAGGGTCTCATCCCGGCCGACGCCGTCGACTCGATCGACATGGCGCGGGCCATCGAGCTGCTCTTTGCGCCCGGCTTCTCGACGCACGACGTGGCTACTGACATCTCCGGCCGCGGTGTCGGCATGGATGCGGTGCGCACCTCGATCCGCGCGCTCGGCGGCGAGGCCGTGGTCACCTCGGAGACCGGCAAGGGCACGACTGCCCAGATCCGGCTTCCGCTCACCCTGGCGATCATGGCGGCGCTGCTCGTCGAGACCGACGGCATCCCGTTCGCCATCCCGCTCGACCGGGTCGAGCGCACGCTCTGCCTCGATGACCATCCGGTGCGCTCGGTTGCCGGTCTGCCGATGCTGATGTTGCGCGACGGCGTGCTGCCGCTGGTCGACCTAGCCCGGTCGCTCGGCTACCCGGCCTCGCCCGGCGCCACCCATGCGGTGGTCACCCGGGCAGGCGATGTCCGTCTCGCTCTTGCAGTCGACCGTCTGGTTGGCCAGCGCGAACTCGTGACGCGCCCGCTTCCGGAAGAGGTCGGCGACGCCATCGCTCTGTCCGGCGGGGCAGTACTGTCGAACGGCGAGATCGCTCTCATCGTGGACTGCGACGCCCTGGCCGACAGTGCCGGTGTCCGCTTCAACCAGCTTGCCGCCTAGACAGGAGGATCAGTGACGAACTACACAGAGATGCAGCTTGACGCTCTGCGCGAGCTCGCGAACATCGGATCGGGAACTGCAGCGACCTC